>JANOFD010000647.1:0-6181 GCA_031413455.1 Rhodobiaceae bacterium | reverse complement strand
AGTGTTCGGTGGTTATTGAGGAGTAGCCGGCTCTTGGTGGTCGTGTTCGCGGCCGAAATCCCATAGGCGCGTGAAGAGGCGGAAGCTTGTCCAGAGCGCCAAAATGGCCACGGGGACGATGAGCAAGGTGTTCAGGATGCCGACGCTTTGCGAGGCAAAGCCGTAGATAAGGGCTCCCGGCGGGCCGCCGGCGACGTTGGCAAATTGCAGGATCGAGAGCACGCGGGCGCGATAGGCGTGCGGTGCTGCGGCTTGAATGAGGCCGCGGCTGGTGGCCATGCTGACACCGCCGATCAGGCCCCAAAGGAAGATGAGGGCCACGAAGGCGGGAAATGGCGGCGCGAAATGGGCGGCGCCGAAAACAACAATGTTGAACAGTGTCACCAGCATCATTTGCCGGCCGGGACGCTCGGTCGGCTTCAGACGCGAAATCGCAAAAGAGGCGACGGTGAGGCCGAGAAGGAAAGCCATCAGCAAGCCTGACAGCATCGCCGACTCGCCGTGGTAAACATCGCGCACCATCAGGGGCAATCCGACGAGGAACATGCCGTTGAAGAGCGGGCCTGCAAGAACGAAATAGAGCGTGATAGTGCGTAGACGCTCGTTCTGCCAGACGACTTTGAAACCTTCGCGCATCTCGGGCCACAGACGCAAAAGCTTTGTCGGCTTTGCCGCCTGGAACACCTGCGGGTTTTGGATTTTCAAGCGGGCGGTGAGCACGGCGGACAGAGCCAGAAGTGCTGCCTGAATGCAAAGCAAAGGCACTGCGCCCACGGTCGATGCAGTTCCCGCGATGCCTGTACCGATGAGTTGTCCGCCAAAGGTCGCGGCGACCGCCAACGCCGAGGTGCGGGCGAGCCCCAGTGAATGCGGTGACACATAGGACAGCAACGAGTCGCGGGCCGGCATGATGAAGGCCGCGAAAATGCCGATAACAAAAACGCACAGGGTCGCCGAGGCAAAGCTGAGTTGATGAAGCGCTATGACGAGCGCCAGCGTGATGGGGATTACAGCCGTGCCAAGTTGAAGGCGCGCGAGGTAGCCGCGCAGGTCGCGCCCGTCGGCGGCCGCGCCGCCCACCAGGATCAGCAGCATCATCGGCAATGAGGCCATGGCCTGGGCGATGCCGACGCGGGCTTGGCTTTCATGCAGTTCGTGCACGATGATCCAGGGGAATACGACCGACATCATGCCGCCGGCGGCGAAATTGGCGGCGAGGGAGATCATATAGGCGTTTAGTGGGGCGTGGTCGGCAGGTTTCACGCAGGCGTACCCGGTGCGGCGGCGAGCGACTTTATATTCCAAACCTGGGTGCGCAGGAGAAGAGCCAGCAAAATTGCTGCCATCAGTGCGGCAGGCACGAGTGCAGCCTGACGGGGACCGAAGATTTCGACGACAAGGCCTGATAACAATGCGCCGATCGACATGCCGCCCGTAAATCCGAGCTGAAATATCGACAAGACGCGTGCCCGTAGCGCCGGTGGCGCATGTTCTTGAACTGTTGTGCGTGACATCGAGATCATCACGCCTGCACCCAGGCCCCAGACAAAGACCAGTCCGTAGAGAACGAGGAGCGGCGCCTGGAAACTGATCAATGCCAGGACACACACGCCAGTGGTGACAGCGAAAACGATCAAGCGTCCACGATTGACGATATTTCCTATTCTGCCGATGACGAATGACGAAACGATTGATCCTCCCCAAAAGGAGACTTGCATGGTGGAAAACTGTTGGACGTTGCCGCCGAATTCATCGCGCAGGATCACGGGCAAGATCACCATGAAGGCACCGATGAACAGCACGCCAATCGAAAACGTGATGATCGTGACCGGGAACAGTACCGGCGAGTTTGCGACCTCGCGCAGGCCAGCGGCAATGCGCGACGCCTGTCCGCCTGCATTTTCATCCGCGTGGGTATGGTGGCGAACAGAAGGGATCAATTTTATCGTCGCGTAAACGCCCGCGATCTGCGCCACGACTTGCAGCATGATAATGGTCTCAGCGCCGACATCAGCGGCAAACCGGACCGACAACATGCCCGCGATTTGAGACAAGAATGTGATGCCGACCATTGTCGTGACGGCGCGCTGGATGCGCTTCATGCCATCTGGACCCAAAACGTCACCCAACATCGCTTCGCGTGCGGGAAGCATGAAGGCTGTGATGAGCCCCATGGTGAGGCCGTAAATGATCAACCACTCATAGCGTAAGGCGTCACTGTAGATGATTGCGGCCAATGCCAAGGGCGGAATTACGGCCGCCCCATGACAGACAATTAAGAGACGGCGGGTATCGACTTGATCGGCGACAGCGCCACCAACCAGCAGCAGGGCTGCTGAAACGATCGTCAAAGATGCCTGTGCCAAGCCGATTTGATTCGCGGGGGCATGAAGGACGGTGGTGACCAAATAGGCGAACATCACCATTTGGATGCCAAAGGCATAGAACCAGGCACCGGTACCGGCAAGGTACCAGCGGAAATGTGGGGGTGGATTGGGGGTGGGTTCGGACATCATAGGCAATCTTGTGACGGATGAACCCCTAGCAGGTGTCGCGTGTAACCCCAAGTGTGATGCTGGCCCAAGTGTGATGCTAGACCTTTGACGGTTATTCCGGGCGTGCTAATCGAACATTCGACTTTGATTTTCTCTCCCGAAGGCGGAAGCGAAGTGCTCACCAGGTGCTTCATTACCAGCCTTGCGCCCAGGACCCCATGTCAGCCGAACATGACCCCATTCCATTTGTAGTCTATGTCGTCTTAGGCTTTGCGACGCTGCTTTTGGTTGTCAGCGTGCTTGTGCCGATGGCAAAGCGCTTTCAAGTTCCATTTACGGTACTGCTCGCGCTCGTGGGCATGGGGCTTGGATTTGTGCAGGGTTCCGGCGGCGAGGGTGCTGGCTCCGGTCAATTGATGGTTGACGCGCTGGGTTCGTTACAGATTACGGCAGAAGGGTTCCTGTACGTATTCTTGCCTCCATTGCTGTTTGCCGGCGGCCTGACGGTGGATGTGCGGCGGTTGGTCGACGATATCGCGCCAGTGTTGATGCTGGCCATCGTTGGCGTGCTTTTGTGCATGTTGGCAGTTGGGTTCGCGCTCAATGCAGTCACAGGCATGGATCTCATCTTGTGCATGATTCTGGGCTCTATTGTCGCCACGACCGATACGGCGGCAGTGCTTGGCATATTTCGGGATATTGGCGCACCCGGCCGGGTGTCGGTGATCGTGGAGGGCGAGAGCCTATTCAACGATGCCGCAGCTTTCGCCCTGTTCGCCATTCTGCTGGAAGTTTTTATTGGACATGGCGAAGCGAGCTTGCTGGGTGGCGGCTGGGAGTTTCTTTGGGGCTTTGTAGGTGGGATGGTGTTGGGTTATGTGATGGCCTGGGCCGCAGGTTTTCTCATCAGCCAATGGCGTGGTGCCGCGGTGACTGAAATCACGCTGTCGGTCGCGTTTACCTATCTGACATTTGTGCTGGGGCAGGCCTATTTCGAAGTTTCAGGAATCATTGCCGTTGTGACGGCGGCTATGGTTTTTGCATCGGTTGTACGAACGCGACTGTCACCGGGAACGTGGGAAATATTGCTGATCACATGGCGGCAGCTGGAATTTTGGGCGACATCGCTCATTTTCATCCTGGCGTCGATGCTGGCGCCGCGCCTGTTCGGCGCCGTGCAGTGGACGGACGTCGCGGCGATCGCTGCGGTTTTCGTCGCGGCTCTCATCGCGCGCGCGGCGGTGTTGTGGGGCGCGATGCCGGCATTGTCGTGGTTCGGTTTATCTCAGCCGATCAGCAACGAGTACAAGGTCGTATTGTGCTGGGGCAGCTTGCGCGGCGCCGTGACAGTGGCGCTGGCGCTCTTGGCGGCATCGGAAATTGCAAAAGCAGCCGAAGGCGGCGACGCGTCGCCTGAGTCCCGGTTTATTTTTGTGATCGCGATGGGTTACGTGTTCGTCACGCTTTTTTTTGCGGCGCCGACTTTGCGGCCGCTGATGAACTTTCTGAAGCTCGGCAAATTGACGGCTGAAGAGAGGCTGGTGCGTGACCGCGTGATGGCACTGTCGCGCAGCCGGGTTCGCGTGGGCCTGGTGCGCGTGGCCGAGACATTGGGTATGCGCGATGCCCTGGCGCCGCAGCATCCGGTGCATGATCAAGCGGCATCAGGAACGGGTTTGCTCAGTCGCGATGATCTGGTCCGCGCTGGCTTGATCGTCGTCGCCAATCGCGAGACTGAGCTTGGGCTTGAGTATTTGAAGCGCGGCCTCGTGGGGCGGACCGTGGCCGAGCGGTTGCGTTCAGACTCCAGCCGCGTGCTTGACGGCGTCAGACAGTCCGGAAATGTGGGCTATCTGAGTGCCGCGCTCTCAAGCCAGAAATTCGGGTGGCAGTTTCAAGCTGCACTCTGGCTGCAACGGCGGCTGGGCGTGAACTGGCCGCTGGCGGAGGAAGTCGCGAACCGGTTTGAGCTTTTCTTGGTCAAGCAACTGATGCTGCGCGAATTGACATCGTTCTGCGATACACAGGTCGCCGAACTCATCGGCAATCATGCCGCTGTTACTGTCAAGGAAGCCATTGAAGGGCGCACGCAAGCGATTGGCGGTGCGATTGAATCACTCGACCTGCAATATCCGGATTTCACGAGAGCGATGCGGGCCCGATACTTGGATCGCTTGTCGATTGGGCTTGAAGAGGCAGAGTATCGCGGACAGTTGGAGCAGTCATTGATCTCTGACGAGGTTTTCGAGAGTCTGGAGGAAGACCGGCATGAGCGCCGCAAGGCAGCCGCTTTGCGCCCGCCGTTGGACTTGGGTTTGCAGCTGACCGAGATGCTTGGCAAAGTTCCGATCTTCGCGAGCTTGAAAGCGGATCAAATTGCGCAACTTGCCGGTACGTTGACACCGGAACTTTTTCCGCCTGGGGAGCGTCTCATTGCGGCCGGCGAACAAGGCGACCATATGTTCTTTATTGCCTCCGGCGCGGTTGATGTGCTTTTGGGCACCGGACCGCTCCGGCTGCGAGCAGGGGATTTCGTTGGAGAGATGGCACTGCTGACGGATAAGCCCCGCAACGCTGATGTTATTTCAGCCGGATACACCAATGTGTTGGTGTTGAAGCGCCGGGACTTGGACGCGCTGTTAAAAGCGCATCCGGGTTTGCGCGAAACCATCGAGGAGATTGCAAAGCGCCGGGAAGTCGAAAACAAGCGGCCGGCGGCCGGTGGTCACTGACGGTTTATTTCTCCGTTGCTCTGCCGGTCCAGTTGCCAATCAGTTCGCTGGCGCATTGCAGGGTTGAACGGTCAGCTTTGTCGCGTCTGGCGTTAATTTCCAAATCGCCAAAGACTTGGTCCACGACGACGCCGACGCCGCCCGCTTTTTCCGCACGCAATGCGATTTCGGCAGCCAAAGCGCGGCACGGGTCGACTTGTCCGTAGAGCAAATAAAGCGGTCCAAGAAGTGCCAGTTGCGCCAGCACGAACAAGAAAGCTATCGAGCGCATTTCATTAAGTCCCTTTGAAAATTTTCGTTTTATCGCCCGCCGACGTCGCGATCCGAGCTTGTGTTGTCGCCACGGCCACCGGGCGAGCAAGATCCATATCCGCTGCGCCAGCCGGCTTTGTAGGCGTCGCTGTCTTCCCAGAGCTTGTCGTCACGCACCGGTTTCATTTGGGGAACGCCAGGTGTGCGTGATGTTCCCGTGGAACAGCCGTCGCTGAAGCCTGCGTCATATAGCGGGTCTTCGGCGTATTTTGAGGTGCCGCATCCGACAAGCGTCATTGCGGTCAGTGACACGGCCACAATCAGATTTGCTCGCATTTTACCGGCTCCCTTCGACATAGCTGAAAGAAGGATTAACGCCAGTATCCCAGGCAGGGTCAAGCGGCAGCGCAGTGTGCCAAGGCGAAATTAACGGTTATGCAGTTAATGTGGGTGCCCGAAATGCAACGGTAAAATCAACTTCCGGAATAAATCGTGACTTCGAACTTGCTTGACTTAAAGTCTCTGGCTGAAAACCGGGCGAGCTTTGCACGGAGCGCATTGTTCGACCGCGTGGCCGGGATGTTGTTCGAAAGCGAAGGTGAGTTGTCGCCGGAAGTGCGAGGACTCATCGACCAAATACTCACAGGCCTCATTCATCAAGTCGAAGCCGACGTTCGCAAAAAGGTGGCGGGACGTCTAGCC
>JANOFD010000646.1:0-6163 GCA_031413455.1 Rhodobiaceae bacterium | reverse complement strand
GTGAAAGACTTGCCTGGCGTTCGCTATCACATTCTTCGGGGTGTGCTCGATACGCAAGGTGTCAAGGATCGCAAGCAGTCGCGGTCGCTCTATGGCGCCAAACGGCCGAAATAAGGAGATCGCCCCATGTCACGCCGCCGCCGTCCACAAAAGCGCGAAATTCTCCCCGATGCGAAATTCGGTGATCTGATCATCGCGAAATTTATGAATTGCCTGATGTATGACGGCAAGAAATCTTCGGCCGAGCACATTGTTTATGGGGCGCTGGCGACGATCGAACAGCGCGCCAAAGCTGATCCGCTCAAGCTGTTCCATGCCGCGTTGGAAAATGTTGCGCCCGCGATCGAAGTGCGGTCACGCCGCGTCGGTGGTGCAACGTATCAAGTGCCGGTCGAAGTGCGCACAGAGCGCCGTCAGGCTTTGGCGATCCGCTGGATTATCAATGCCTCGCGTGGCCGTAACGAACAAACAATGGAGCAGCGTCTCTCAGGAGAGCTGCTCGACGCATCGAACAACCGTGGCACGGCTGTGAAGAAGCGTGAAGACACCCACAAGATGGCAGAGGCCAACCGGGCCTTCTCACATTATCGCTGGTAAAGACTAAGAGAGTTTCGGACAGATATTATGGCGCGTACGACCCCCCTCGAGAAATATCGCAACATCGGCATTGCCGCGCATATCGACGCCGGCAAAACGACGACGACGGAGCGTATTCTCTATTACACGGGCAAGAGCCATAAGATCGGTGAAGTGCACGACGGCGCCGCGACCATGGATTTCATGGAGCAGGAGCAGGAACGCGGCATTACGATTACGTCCGCTGCGACCACAGCCTATTGGAAAGACTATCGGGTCAACATTATCGACACGCCCGGTCACGTGGATTTCACCATCGAAGTGGAACGCTCGATGCGCGTGCTTGACGGCGCGGTTGCGGTGTTCGATTCGGTTGCCGGTGTTGAGCCGCAGTCGGAAACGGTTTGGCGTCAGGCCGACAAATATCACGTGCCGCGCATTTGTTTTGTCAACAAGATGGACCGCACGGGCGCCGATTTTTATCGCTGCGTGCAGATGATGATCGACCGTCTGGGCTGCAAGCCTTGCGTGATCCAATTGCCGTACGGTGCTGAAGCCGATTTTAAGGGCATCATCGACCTCATTGAGATGAAGGCAATCGTCTGGACGGACGAGAAGCTGGGCGCGAACTACGATGTCCTTGAGATTCCAGGCGAGCTCAAGGCCAAGGCCGCAGAGTGGCGTCACAAGATGGTCGAGATGGCCGTCGAGCTCGACGACGAGGTGATGCAAGCCTATCTGGACGGAAAAGAGCCAGATTCGGTTACGTTGAAACGGTTGATTCGTAAGGGTGCGATCGGGTTTGTTTTTGTGCCTGTGACCTGCGGCGCTGCATTCAAGAATAAGGGCGTTCAGACGTTGCTTGATGCGGTGGTTGATTTTCTGCCCTCGCCTCTCGACGTGCCGCCGATCAAAGGTATCAAGCCTGGCAAGGTTGAAGAGATTGTCGAGCGCAAGGCTGATGACAACGCGCCGCTGTCGCTGCTGGCGTTCAAGATTATTGACGACACGTTTGTCGGTTCGATCACATTTTGCCGAATCTATTCGGGCAAGCTTGAAAGTGGCACAACGCTTATGAACTCCTCGCGTGACCGTAAGGAGCGCGTTGGCCGCATGCTGTTGATGCATGCGAACAGCCGCGAAGACGTCAAGGAAGCTGTCGCCGGTGACATCGTTGCACTGGCCGCGCTCAAAGAAACACGCACCGGCGACACGCTTTGTGATCCACAGCATCCGATCATTCTGGAAAAAATGGAATTTCCTGAGCCGGTCATTTCAGTCGCCATCGAGCCCAAGACCAAGGCTGACCAGGAAAAGCTTGGCGTTGCGCTGGCGCGCCTTGCGCAAGAAGATCCATCGTTCCGGGTCTCTGTCGATCAGGAATCAGGTCAGACGATTCTACGGGGCATGGGCGAACTGCATCTTGACATCAAAGTCGACATTCTTCGCCGTACCTACAAGGTTGATGCCAACATCGGTGCGCCGCAGGTTGCCTATCGCGAAACGCTGACGAAGGCCGTGGAAATCGACTACACGCATAAAAAGCAAACTGGTGGTTCGGGTCAGTTCGCGCGGGTCAAAATTCAGTTTGAGCCGCTTGCAGCAGGTTCGGGTTTCATTTTTGAGAACGATGTCGTCGGCGGCTCGGTTCCTCGTGAATATGTACCGGGCGTTGAGAAGGGCCTGAATGCTTCGCGCGATAATGGCGTGCTGGCGGGCTATCCGCTGATCGATTTCAAGGCAACGCTGGTTGATGGCGCGTTCCACGAAGTCGACTCGAACGTCTTGACGTTTGAAATCGCTGCCCGTGCAGCGTTCCGTGAATTGAAGGAGCGCAAAGCGGTGAAGTTGCTTGAGCCCATCATGAAGGTCGAGGTGGTGACGCCCGACGACTTCATGGGCGGCGTTATCGGCGACCTGAACTCGCGGCGCGGACAAGTGCAGGGTACGGACCAACGCGGCAACGCGCAGGTCATCACCGCGATGGTCCCGCTAGCCAACATGTTTGGTTATGTAAACAATTTGCGGTCGATGAGCCAGGGTCGCGCAAGCTACTCCATGGAATTCGATCACTACGAAGATGTGCCTCGTGCGATTGCTGATGAAGTGATCGCGAAATTCGCCTAACGCAACCTTAAGACCCTAAGCTTCCGGAGAGACAGACCATGGGCAAAGCAAAATTTGAGCGGAACAAGCCGCACTGCAATATCGGAACGATCGGTCACGTTGACCACGGGAAGACATCGCTGACGGCTGCGATCACAAAGATCCTGGCCAAGACGGGTCAGGCTTCGTACACGGCCTATGACCAGATCGACAAGGCGCCGGAAGAAAAGGCGCGCGGGATCACGATTTCGACGGCGCATGTCGAGTACGAAACAAACGCGCGCCATTATGCGCACGTCGATTGCCCGGGCCACGCCGACTACGTGAAGAACATGATCACGGGCGCGGCGCAGATGGACGGTGCGATTTTGGTGGTGTCGGCCGCTGACGGTCCGATGCCCCAGACGCGCGAGCACATTCTGCTGGCCCGCCAGGTTGGCGTGCCGGCGCTTGTGGTGTTCATGAACAAGGTCGACATGGTCGACGATGAGGAATTGCTTGACCTGGTTGAGCTTGAAGTTCGTGAGCTTCTGTCGAAGTACCAGTTCCCCGGTGACACGATCCCGATCATTCGTGGCTCGGCGTTGATGGCGCTGGAAGACAAGGACCCCAAGCTGGGCGAGCAAGCGATCCTGGAATTGATGAAGGCGGTGGACGCTCATATTCCGCAGCCTCACCGTCCGAAGGATCAACCGTTCCTGATGCCGGTTGAAGACGTGTTCTCGATCTCGGGCCGTGGAACGGTGGTGACGGGGCGCGTGGAACGTGGCGTTGTAAAGGTCGGTGAAGAAGTCGAGATCATCGGCATTCGTCCGACGACGAAGACAGTGGTGACGGGCGTTGAGATGTTCCGCAAGCTGCTCGATCAAGCAGAAGCCGGCGACAATGCGGGCTGTTTGCTGCGTGGTGTTGAGCGTGAGGGCGTTGAGCGGGGCCAGGTTCTGGCCAAGCCCGGTTCGGTCACACCGCACACGAACTTCACGGCGGAAGCCTATATTTTGACCAAGGATGAAGGTGGGCGTCATACGCCGTTCTTCACGAATTACCGGCCACAGTTTTACTTCCGCACGACGGATGTGACGGGGGTTGTGTCATTGCCTGAAGGCACCGAGATGGTGATGCCGGGCGACAATGTTTCGATGACGGTTGAACTGATCCATCCCATCGCCATGGAAGAGAAGCTTCGCTTCGCCATTCGCGAAGGGGGACGCACAGTGGGCGCCGGTGTCGTGGCTAAGATTACGAAATAAGACGAACCCGACTTGATTTGGAATTAGGTAGAAACGGAACCATGCAAAGCCAAAATATACGCATCAGGCTCAAGGCCTTTGATCATCGTGTGCTCGACGTGTCGACACGCGAGATCGTGCAGACGGCCAAGCGCACGGGCGCGCGGGTTCGTGGTCCCATTCCACTGCCGAACCGAATTGAAAAATTCACAGTCAATCGCTCGCCACACGTCGATAAGAAGAGTCGCGAGCAATTCGAGATCCGAACCCACAAGCGGTTGCTCGATATTATTGATCCTACGCCGCAAACCGTCGATGCGCTTATGAAGTTCGACCTTGCGGCCGGGGTTAGTGTCGAAATCAAGCTGCAGTAACGAACGAGAGAAGACGCGTGCAATGCGCACAGGTGTGATCACTCAGAAGGTTGGCATGATGCGGCTGTTTACCGATGACGGTAAACATGTGCCCGTCACCGTGCTGAAGCTCGACGGCTGTCAAGTCGTCGCGCAACGGACAGTCGAAAAAGACGGGTACTCAGCGGTTCAGCTGGGCTCTGGTCTGGCTAAGGTCAAACGCGTAACCAAAGCGCAGCGGGGTCATTTCGCGAAAGCGCAAGTTGAACCCAAGCGCAAGGTCGCTGAATTCCGGGTGACGCCAGACAATCTGGTTGCGGTCGGCGATTTTATCACCGCCGAGCACTTTGTTCCGGGTCAGATTGTCGATGTTTCCGGCATTACGATCGGCAAGGGCTTTGCCGGGACGATGAAGCGGCACAATTATTCGGGATTGGAAGCCAGTCACGGTGTTTCGATCTCTCACCGTTCGGCGGGTTCTACCGGAAACCGGCAAGATCCGGGCCGTACGTTCAAGGGCAAAAAAATGTCCGGGCATATGGGCCAGGTGTTGGTCACAACGCAAAACGTTGAGATCGCCAAGGTCGATGCCGAGCGTGGGTTGATCATGATCAAAGGCGGCGTGCCGGGATCAAAGGGCGGTTGGGTCATGGTGCGTGACGCCGTGAAGCAAGCGATCCACAAAGATGCGCCTAAGCCTGCCGCGGTTCGCAAACCTGCAACCGCCACACAGCAAACGGCTTGAGGACCATCCGATCATGAAACTCAAAGTCACAACGCTTGAAGCCGGTACGGCCGGTGAAGTTGAATTGAGCGAGGACGTCTTTGGCGTAGCGCCGCGGGCAGACATTCTGGCGCGCGTGGTTCAGTGGCAAGAAAATCGGCGGCACAAAGGTCAGCATCGTACGTTGACGCGCCGCGAGATCGACCGCACGACAAAGAAAATTTATAAGCAAAAAGGTACGGGGCAAGCGCGTCATGGCGCGGCGTCGGTTGCTCAGTTCCGTGGCGGTGCCAAGGCCATGGGACCGGTCTTGCGCTCGCGCGAGACGGATTTGCCCAAGAAGGTACGTGCTCTGGGTCTCAAGATGGCGCTGACGTCAAAGCGGCAGGACGGTGATCTGATTGTTTTGGATTTTGCCAAGTCAACCGACGCAAAGACAAAAGGGATGGTTGCTGCTTTCGGAAAATTGGGTTGGAAGTCGGCTGTCATTGTTGATGGTCCGGCGTTTGACACCGGGTTCGAGCGGGCGGCACGCAACATTCCTCATATCGATTTGCTTCCGGTTCAAGGCATCAATGTTCTGGATGTATTGCGGCGGCAGAAATTGATTTTGACGAGGGCGGCGCTCGCGGCTCTTGAGGAGCGGTTTAAATGAGCAAGTTGGCTTCTTATTCGACGATCTTGTCGCCGGTGATTACGGAAAAATCGACAAAGCTGTCGGAATACAATCAGGTTGTTTTTCGGGTTCCCGGGACTGCGACGAAACCTGAAATCAAAAAAGCAATTGAAGACTTGTTCAAGGTCAAGGTCAAAGCGGTGAACACCATCGTGACCAAAGGCAAGAAGAAGATGTTCCGTGGCCGCCCTGGCGTGCGCAGCGATGTCAAGAAGGCAATCGTGACGCTGCAAGAAGGCAGTTCCATCGACGTGACTTCTGGTCTTTGAGGGTCAAGGGTAAGAGACAATGGCATTAAAAACTTTTAGACCCACAACGCCCTCGACGCGCCAATTGGTGCTTGTCGACAGGAGCCACTTGCATAAGGGGCGCCCGGTCAAGGGGTTGACTGAGCATCAGCATTCGTCCGGCGGACGCAACAGCGATGGGCGTATCACGTCGCGTTGGCGCGGGGGCGGGCACAAAAAGCTTTATCGCCTTATCGATTTCAAGCGCCGCA
>JANOFD010000645.1:0-5476 GCA_031413455.1 Rhodobiaceae bacterium | reverse complement strand
AGTTTGCCGAAAAGCTGCGGACGCACCTTGTCGAACAAACGACTGAGACCTGGATGTTTTGGTTTGGACAGCTTCAAGCGTTCGCTCAGCCCTGCGGCCACTGTCGCGTGCCGCAGGGCCACGCAACTAAAGATGGATTCCAGTTGGGCACGTGGGTCGCTCGTCAGAGGCGGGACCAAGCCAAGCTTCCGACCGAGCGCAAGGCTGAGCTAGATGCGCTTGGTTTCGATTGGGACCCGCACACGTATAAGTGGGAGGAAGGATTTCGTCACTTTGAGAAATTTGTTGCGCAGTACAGTAACGCACTCGTACCGGCCAAATACAAAAGCACTGACGGGTATCGGCTTGGAAGCTGGGTCAGCAATCAGCGCGCACCCAAAAACAAAATTTCTGCCGACAGGAAAGCTCGGCTAGATGCACTGGGGTTTGTCTGGGATGTCATTAACGCTCAGTGGGAAGAAGGATTCCGGTGCCTTAGCGAGTTTGCGAAGAATTCAGGGCACTGCCGAGTTCTCCAGAACTACCGTTCTCCCGAAGGGTTTGCGCTTGGTCAGTGGGTGGTAGTTCAACGAACAGCGCAGAGCAAACTTTCCCCGCAACGTAAATCGCAACTCGACGAACTGAGCTTCTCATGGGACCCACATCTCGAAAATTGGGAAGACGGTTTCCGTCGCGTCGAGGAATTCGTCAAGCAGCATCAACACTGCCGTGTACCTATTGATTACAAATGCGCCGACGGATTCCGACTCGGGCAGTGGGTCGGTAGACAACGACAAACCCGCGATAGCAATCCCGACAACGCTAAGGAGCGTCTCGACGAGCTAGGTTTTGTTTGGCACCAACACGATAGCAAACGGGAGGACGGGTTCCATCATCTCGAACAATTCGTCAAGCAGCATCAGCACTGCCGTGTACCAACCGATTACAAATGTGCCGATGGGTATCGTTTGG
This sequence comes from Rhodobiaceae bacterium, assembly GCA_031413455.1. Taxonomy (GTDB): domain Bacteria; phylum Pseudomonadota; class Alphaproteobacteria; order Micropepsales; family Micropepsaceae; genus SZUA-430. The sequence continues at coordinate 4,525 of JANOFD010000645.1, read as the reverse complement.
GAACGTGGGTGAGTAATCAGCGCGGGAAGAAAGAATCGATGCCCCCCGAGCAAATGGCGCGACTAGACGCATTGGGATTTGTGTGGTCCGTTTGGAAAAGATAGCAAGGAGATTTAGAACAGAATGAGCTAACCCAGCTAACTCTTTCGGACATGACGTAATCGCGGTCGGCAGCTCTCGAAAATGGGGTCTGTACAAATTTCTTTCAACTCACTGAGACGCGTGGAGTCAGAGTGAAATTCGCTGGCGTTGGATTTGGCAGACGCAAAGGCATTTGGGTAGGAAAACCCGGTCTGACCCGCAATCTTCGCGGTGCGAAAAGTCGAGCGAACTTTGCCCAGTGATAAGGGAGTACAGAATCTGATTGAAAAAAGGGTCAAAAAATCAAAGCGAAGGCTGCCGCTCAATGACCGGATAAGGATTGCGGCACAGTTAGCCGTGCGCTGCCGCATATTTTTTGATCTTTGGTGGTTACAATCCAGCAAAGGCGCACGAAGGCGTTTTCACAGTGCGTTTGACAAGCATTGGGATTTCTTTCGTTTCGACGCGCACGCACACTTTGTCGCTTGTATCTTGTACACATCGGCTGTCATGGACGATGATCCAAATACAGTTGGCGTTTGTGGTCTCCTAGCGGAACTTTCTTCAAATCATAGATTGAACCAATCTGCTGACATCGACGTAAAGCTCAAAGCGGTTCGTGCAATTGCGCCAAAGGTTGCAATACTGCGCAACAACCTCTTCGCACACCGCAGCGGAACAATCGACTATGAGGGAGCCTTCAAGAAGGCTCGACTAACTCCGAACGAATTGAGGAGGCTAGTGAAGCTGATTCTTGCTATCGCAAACCACTTGTTGGCTGCACGACAAATGTCACCCGAGGCGCACTACTCGCTGCCAGCAGAGCGGGCAACAGACATGCTTCGTGTTCTATCTCGAAGACTCTCGAAGTGAGCTTGAACAACTTCAGAAAAGTGCTGCGAATTTAATGCTTGCTATCGTTCGCAAGCACGGATTGCAGACGCTGGCATGAAGGAATACGGGGTCACTGTCGATTCTGTTGCTGTTTTACTATGGGGGCATCCTGGTTGCCGCATGCGAGCAAAACTGCTTCGCGCCGCGTCCAATTGTCAAAGGCCATATATTGTCAGCCCTCAGGCTGGAACTACGCCGATGCGCAGGCCCATTGCCGCCAGTACTTTGGCCAGCGTGTCGAGCCTTGGGTTGCCGCCCTGCGAAGGTGTACGATAGAGAGCCTCGCGGTTGAGGCGTGTCTCTTTCGAAAGCAAAGCCACACCACCCCTCGCATCGGCGACGTGCCGGAGTGCGGCCGTGAACAATTCCATGTCTCCGTCCTGAAGACATTCTTCCAGATAGATCGCCGCCACTTTCGGGTCCTTGAGCATCTTCCGGCGGGTTTCAGTATATGATCTGCTTGGTTTCATTTTTCGATCCTGTCTTCATAGTCAGTCCGATACGCCTTGGTTTTTGGGCTCTTGCAACTCGCCCGAAAGTACGGCGGCAACTGGAATCATGCAGCCCCATTCCCGTTCACGCGAGCTCAACTTGTTCCATCGTGGTTACGAGATTTGCCAGCACCGCAACCGCAGTGAGCCCGGCACACTCCCAGCCAGCAATACCACGCAATCCTTTGTCGGCTGATCAAGCATCGCATGCGCCTCACGGGCTGCCTCTGCTAAAACGCGCGCGAAAACCTTTTGCTCACCCAGTTCTGGCTGCTCGCACCTTTGGGAGCGCCGGCGTTGGCGCTCAAATGTAAGTTTTTCAGTGCGGGCGCCTTTGCGCAGACTGCGAAAATCGAAGGGGTTATACCTTGAAATGGCGGATAAGCTTGCGATATGTCCGCAATGTGTGGTGCACAATGCGTCTTAAATAGTCATACTGCAGCGCAACCGGGCGTTGGTTGCCCGGGCGCCGTGTTCGCCGGTCTTTGGCTGTTCGTAAGAGTTGAGGGATTCGATGCAAAGGCCGAAGTTGGTTTGGCGCTCTATCAGCGTCATGTGGATAGTCTTGGCGCTGCAGCTGGCAGCGCCCGCAAGCCACGCCAAGCCGTCGTGGCCGCAATCGGGCAGCGATCTTCGGCCCGATCCCACCATCAAGTTCGGCGTATTGCCCAATGGCATGCGTTACGCGATCAAACGCAACGCCAATCCCGAGGGAACGTTGTCCCTGCGCATGCGCATCGACGCGGGCTCGCTGCATGAACGCGATAACGAACGCGGCGTCGCGCATTTTCTTGAACACATGGCCTTCAACGGTTCCGAGAATTATCCGGAAGGCGAGATGTTCCGTGTGCTGCAGCGCATGGGCATGCAGATCGGATCGGCGGCAAACGCTGCGACCGACTACGACAACACCACGTTTTCGTTGTCGCTGCCCAGCGTACGCACGGAGATCTTGAATTCCGGTTTCAAAGTTCTGCGTGAAATCGTCGGGCGATTGACGCTGTCGCAGGCAGCCATCGAACGCGAGCGCGGGGTAATCCTTTCCGAAGAGCGCGCGCGAGACACGCCCGGGATCAGAGCCGCATTGGCGCAGCTTGATCTGCTCTTTGCCGGGCAAAAATATACGCGGCGTTCGCCGATCGGGGACACAGCGTTTATCCGCTCGGCCAGCACTGACCAGCTCAAAAGCTTTTATCAGCGCTTTTACCGGCCTGAACGGGCTTTGCTGGTGATTGCAGGCGATCTCGATCCGGCTGTGATCGAGGCCAAGGTTGTGGCCGTTTTTTCAGATTGGTCGCAACCGGGCGCGCAACCGCCCGCGGAAGATTTTGGCCGCCCCAGACCACGCGGCCTTGATGCCGCTCAGGTGGTCCAGCCTGGCCTGGAGGAAACACTGAGTTTCAGCTGGGTGCAGCCCGAGGATCAACGTCTGGACACGACGGCCCGTCGCAAGGAGACCCATCACCGCATCGTTGCCTATACGGTGGTCAATCGCCGCTTGAGCAAGCTGTCGCGTCAGGCCGATCCACCCTTCATCGACGCGCAGATTGACCGCGACGTAGTTCGCGGCGGCGGTGTGGTGACGGCACTGACGGTGCGCACAAAGTCGGGCGAGTGGGCGCGTGGGATTGCGGTGGCAGAACAAGAGCTGCGCCGCGCGCTGGTGCATGGATTGCAACAAAGCGAGATTGAGCGCGAGGCGCTGGAACAGCGATCTCCATATCTGCTCGTCGCCGCCAACGCCAACACGCGCACAAATATGGATGTGGCCGACCTGATCCTGGGATCGATCAATTCCAATCGCGTACCCACCGACCCTAAAACGGACCTCGATTTGTATACGCAAAGTATTGCAGGGCTTAAAGCATCGTCCGTCACGCAGGCGTTGAAAGCCTCGGTCAGCGGTGTAGGGCCGCTCATTTTCATAGCAGCCTCCGAGCCGATTGCCGGCGGCTTGCCCGCCGTGCGCAATGCCTACGCCCGCAGCGCCAAGGTTGCGGTGGTGCCGCCCGGAAAAGACGAAATCAAAGAGTTCACCTATCGCGACTTCGGCACCAAGGGTGTCGTTGTCGAGCGTAAAAATTTATCGGACATTGGCGCAACGTTGGTGCGGTTTTCAAATGGCGTCATGTTGAACGTCAAATCGACGGCGTATGAAAAGGATCGCGTCGGTGTAATTGTACGGATGCCGGGCGGGTACCTTGCCCTTCCGCAAAACAAACGTGGCCTGAGTTGGGCTTTGCCTTTCGGATTTGTCGAAGGCGGCCTAGGCCGGCTTGAAATGCAAGAACTCGAGCAAACGGAGCCCGGACACTTCGCGGGCATCAATCTGGGTGTTGACGAAGACAAGTTCCAACTCTCCGGCGATACGGTCGAACGCGATGTACTGTTGCAATTGCAAGTGCTGGCCGCGTTCAGCACCGATCCGGCGTACCGGCCCGATGGCCTGCGCCGGATTCAGTCAGCGGCCGACGGTCAGCAACGCGAGCAAACGTCGAAGGCAACAGGCGTGCTTTCGCGTGAGTTGCAGGGCGTGCTGCACGACGGTGATCCACGCTGGGCCGTGCCGTCGGTGGCGGAGCTCAAGGCCTTGACGATGGATGACGTCAAAGCAGCGATCGCTCCGGCATTGGCGCGGGCGCCACTGGAAGTCACGATCGTGGGCCATGTCAAAGTCGAAGATGCAATTGAGGCCGTGGCCAAAACTTTTGGAGCGCTCCCGCCGCGGGACCCGAAGTTCAAACTGTCTGATACGGCATTGGCGGTGCGCTTTCCGCAAACGGGACGTGCGCTTGAATTCCGCCATAACGGCCGTGCCGACCAAGCCGCAGTGGCGGCTGTGTGGCCGGGACCCGATCTGTTTTCCGACGCAAAGCGTGAACGCGTCATTAGCGTTTTGAACGAAGTCCTGCAGCTGCGTTTGATCGACGAGGTGCGTGAAGCGCAAGGCGGGACCTACACACCGTTCGGGCACTATTGGTCGTCGCGCTCGATCAAGGGCTATGGCTACATCGTTGCCGGCGTCGAGCCCAAACCCGATGCAGCCGATCTGTTTTTCA
>JANOFD010000644.1:0-1123 GCA_031413455.1 Rhodobiaceae bacterium | reverse complement strand
TAGGCGCGCATGACCTCGATCATTTTTGTCATCTCGACAACAGGCTCAACGTTGGAGCGTTCAATTGCTCCCTGCACGATGCGCGCGCCGGTGGCCGGCGAAGGCGGCGCATCCGAGGTGTAGAGATTGAATCCTTCCTTGCGCAAAGTGTGCGAAGGCACGGTGACAACGCGGAATTTTCCGATGGCTCCCAGTTGGGTCGAGACTGTGCCGTCAGCGGAGATACTGAGATCGCTTTCTCCCTGGGGGATTGTCACTTCACCACCATCGGACAACACGGGATGGCCATCCGCTGTGACGATGCGGCGCTGGGCATCGAGTTTCAGATGACCGTCGCGCGTAAAGCGCTCGCCTGCCTCCGTGCGGACGACCAGAAAGCCTTCACCTTGCACGGAGACATCAAGCTGTGAGCCTGTTTGCAGCATTGGGCCTGCGGACATGTCGCGCACGACACCCCAGTCGCGGACGAACGATACTTCGCGCAGGGACGCGTCTGCGGCCTCGACCGGGACCAGCAATTGCTCAAAGGCCGGCGTCTCGCGCTTGAACCCTGAGGTTGAAACGTTGGCGATGTTATTCGAAATAATTTCCATATTCCGGCGCAAAGTCATTTGCGCCGTCAAACCGACGAGCAAGGAATTGTCCATTGCGGCCACCACTCCGCTGACTCCGGCAAGATCGCCGGTGTCACGATTGGTTCTGCAGCAGATGTGCCAAGGCCTGATCGCGCGGAAACGTTGCTATTTCCTATGTAATCTTTCGTTAAGGCGTTGCTGTTTGCCGGGTAAAAATTGCCGGGGGAGAACTGAAATTTAACCAGACGAGGTGCATTTTAAGGCGTCAGAAACGATAATTCGTCTGTACACGGAGCGGTGGGTCAAAAATGTCAAGCGATAAAGACGCAACCAAAGACAAGGAAAAGGCCAAGCCAGAGGGCGAAGCGGACGGCGATACTGCGGTAAAGCCGAAATCGCGGTTTGGATTTTTGCTGACCAAGAAAATGCTGATGTTTGTTGGCGCGCCTGTGGCGTTGTTGCTGGTGGCGAGTTGCGCCTATTTCTTCCTGTTTGCAGGTGGAGAAGAGGTTGCGGCCGAAGGCGGAGAGACGGGCGCTCATGGCGAG
>JANOFD010000643.1:0-2795 GCA_031413455.1 Rhodobiaceae bacterium | reverse complement strand
GCCCGGCGTCTTTGGTACCGATGCCTCAGCAGTAGAAATTCAGGTCAGCCGCTTGGGTTTGTGCAGACGCGCGAGATAATCGGGCGTCTGCATTTCTATCAGACGTGACGAAGCGCGTTCGAATTCAAAGGCGCCATCGCCCGAACCATAGAGTTGGGCGGGCGGCACGGCAGCCGAGCAGACAAGCTTCACCGAGCGTTCGTAAAGCGCATCAATCAACATCACGAAACGCTTGGCTTCATTGCGTTGAGCAGCCGTCAATTGCGGGACGCCTTTCAGCACAAGTGCGTGGAAATTGTCAGCGAGCGCCAGGTAATCCTGCGCGCCGAGCGCTGTTGAGCACAGATCGTCAAAAGTAAAGCGGGCAACACCCTTGGCCTGTTCGGGGATTATGAGTTTGCGGCCTAAAACTTCCAGCTCACCCGGCGCGCCGTGAGTCGTTCCGGTCAGGTCGTGCCAGATTTCGTTGAGCGCCAAGTCGGTATCTTTGCCCAGCGGCGTGAAGTAGACGCGGCTGCGTTCGAGGTGAGCGAGACGATAGTCGATGGGACCGTCGAGCTTGAGCACGTGCATGCGGGTTTCAATGAGGTCGATGGCGGGCAGGAAGAGTTGGCGGTTGATACCGTTCTCGTAGAGCTCGCGCGGGTGACGGTTCGAGGTTGCCACCACGACGACGCCGAGTTCGAAAAGCGCGTCGAACAAGCGGCCGAGGATCATGGCGTCAGTGATGTCTGAGACTTGAAACTCGTCGAAGCAGAGCAGCGCGGTTTCGGCGCGGATGGTTTGGGCCACGCGTGGAATGGGATCGCCTGGTTCCGTCTCGCGCGAATGTTTCACGTCGCTATGGACGCGGGCCATGAAGTCGTGAAAGTGCGTGCGCTGTTTGGGTGCGAAATCGACAGTGTCGAAGAACATGTCCATCAGCATCGACTTGCCGCGCCCGACGGGGCCGTGAATGTAGAGCCCGCGCGGCGGGGGCGAAGGTTTGCCGAGGCCGAGAAAAGATTTCTTGTTCGGCTCGTAGATCGACAGCGCTTGCGCCAAGCGGTCGAGCGCGGCCGCGACCGCTTCCTGCTCGGGATCGCCGGTCAGTTTTCCTTCGGCGACGAGGGCGCGATAGCGGTCTGCGGGTTGCATCGGTTTTCCTAAGACAAGCCAGCCTCTGCGGTGGGCTCCATGCGGCATGGCGATACGTGGTTTCTCCGTCGCGGGTCAACTCCTGCGGTCTGTTGGGTCGCGACGCTGCGCCGCTTGTCTGTTCGTGGGAGGGGTGCTTAAGTTCGTGCCAATTGATCGGGTGCAAAATGCCGAATCCGACAGCTGCGGTACCACCATATGGTCGTTTCGCCAGAGTCTTGCTGATCGGGCTTGGATTGGGAATTCTGGCTGCTTCATCGACCTTCGGTGGCGTCTTTGAGCGACAATTCTCGGATCGCCAAACGTTTCATTAGCGGTCTTCCTTGTCGCGCTACCAAAGGTGCTCATAGCTATGACCATTGTTATGATAGCGGGGAGTGTGCTGGCGATCTTTCCGATTGGCCCCGTGGCGGCGTTGCTGGCTTGGCCACTTTACCGCGCTGGCGTTAGAGCCCGATCGGCCTATGCGGCCGTTGGCGCAATTTCTGCTTTGGCTGCGCCACTGCTGATTGCCGTATTGAAAAAGCGAACCCGGAAATCGTTCGGCTCTCCGATCTGCTCATGTTCCCGGTAGATTCGCCGACGACGGTCGTCATAGGCTGGTTCGCGCTGATCGGCGCGTTCAGCGGCGTGATGGCGGCCCGCGCCCTTCGCCGGGGTTCCACTTAAGTTTTGAGAATGCGGACACCTTGGTACCGGTCAAAGGTATCGTCATGCGTGACAAGCGCGAGCCGGTCAACGGTGGCTTGGGCAATCAGCATGCGGTCGAACGGATCGCGGTGGTGAAACGGTAGCGCCGCCGCGGCAGCCGCATGTTCCAGGCGAATGTCCAGAAGCGCCATGCCCGATTCAGCCAACGCCGCCATGAAGGCCGACGGGCCGCCGTCGAGCACCGGTGCGATCGGCCTCTTAGCATGCTTGACCCAGAGCTCCCATGCGCTGACCACGCTCACGAACAATTCGTTTTCGGGATCGGCAATCGCTGCGCGCGTCGCCGCGTTCAGTTTTTCCGGCCTTGCCTTCGCCCACACGAAGACATGCGAGTCAAGCAAGAGCTGCATTAGCGCGGACGGCTCCGCTTGCGGCTGGGCGTTCGCGCGACAGGCTTCTTGGATCGTTTAGCGGTGACGGACTTGAACGTGGGGCCCGCGCTCTCCGACATGCCGGGAAAGGGCTTTGCGATTGATGCTTCGAAGTCGGCTTCGATCTCCTTGTCGGCCGCCTTGAAATCGCGGTCCCACTTGTCCCAATCGATGTGCTTGTTCTGCTCAGCCCACTGACCGAGCTTGCGCGGTTCCTTCTTCGCCGCGTCGCCGTCGAGAGCGATCAGTTTGGCCCTGGGCTTACCGTCCTTGGCGATGATGATCGTGCCACCGCCCGCCGCCTCTTCGACGAGGCGGGAGAGCTGGCTTTTGGCTTCGTAGATGTTGACTTGGCGGGTCATGGGCCGAACCGTACCCAACTTGACCTACTTGGTCAAGTTGATTGGTCAAGCTTGACCAACTTGGCCGCGCTACGGTTATTTCATCGTCGGAATGACGAAACTCGAACCCTCGCGCACGCCGCCCTTCGTGGGCCAGCGGACCGTCACCGTCTTGATCTTCGTGTAGAAGCGCACGCCTTCGGGGCCGTGTTGGTTGACGTCGCCGAAGGCCGAG
>JANOFD010000642.1:0-3916 GCA_031413455.1 Rhodobiaceae bacterium | reverse complement strand
CAGGTCAGCAGACCAGGGCTGTGATCCTTCCAAAAACGTCGCCCGGTCGCCGTCAATGCCGCTGGGAATATCAACCGCCACAACCGGCGCATCCGACATTCCAATGTCTTCAAAGAGTTGGCTGAGGTCTGCACCAAGCCCCCGGGAAAGCCCAGAACCGAAAACGGCATCAACAAATATATCAGCGTGCACGGGCTTTTGCGGATCGAAAACGCTCGTGCCACCGCTCCATCGCTTGGCCATCTGGGCAGCATCTGGTTTGAGTGTCGCGTGATCGCCGATTGTTATCACTTGCACCGGCCAGCCGCGCGCCTGGAGATGCCGCGCCACCACGTACCCATCACCTCCATTGTTGCCAGGGCCACACAAGATCGTTGCTCTTCGCAATGACCAGCGTTTGCAAATTTCATTGGCAACCTGCCGGCCGGCATTCTCCATCAACGACAAATTCGAGATGCCGGACGATACCGCCAGCCGCTCAACCTCACTCATTTCAGCGACCGTAAGAATTTCCGGACCCGGGCTCCACATGTGAATCAATAACCCTCCGGATGACGCTCTGCCAATCCCAGCAATTGTTCCAGCGCATATGCCGCCTGCAGAACCCGCGCGTCATCGCCGTGACGTCCAACAATTTGAATGCCAATGGGCAACCCGGATTCGGTAAATCCACAAGGCACGCTCGCTGCCGGCTGCTGCGTCAGGTTGAAGGGATACGTGAAAGGCGTCCATTCCATCCACAGTGTCCCCTTCGGATCAAACGGAGTCACTAGCGGCGTATCGAACGGGGGCACCGCAATCATGGGTGTCACCAGGAAATCGTATGTTGTCATGAAGGCCTTCATGGTTGCGCCATAGGCAGCACGATCAGCCGTCGCCTGCTGAAAATCCCGGCGCGTCATCGTACGCGACTCCTCAACAACCAACCGCAGATTGGGGTCCAGCAAGTCCAGCTTTTCCGGCGGATATTCGTCCAGCAAAATCCCCGCGCCGGAAAAATACAACACTTTGAAACACGTGGATGGATCCCGCGCCGGTGGATCCGCCAGTTCAACATGAGCCCCTAACTCGGAAAATCTTTGAACAGCCTTGGCAACAACCGCCTCAACTTCCGGGTCGACGCGTTCGACCCATCCAAGGCGCGGACTAAAAGCAACTTTCGCACCGCGAATTCCTTTGGCAATATTCCAGCAATAATCAACTTGCGCGAACGGCTGCTGATACCAGTCCCTTGTATCGGGTTCACTGATCACATTCAAAAATAACGCACTGTCGGCAACTGTCCGCGCCATGGGACCGGCATGAGCCAGCGTCGTGAACGGGCTGGCAGGCCAGGCCGCTACCCGCCCAAATGTCGGCTTCAATCCAAACACACTGCAAAAACTTGCCGGTATACGAATGGACCCACCCGCGTCGGTCCCAATCGCCAGCGGACAATATCCCGCCGCAAGCGCTGCCCCTGCTCCACCACTTGAGCCCCCGGGCGTCTTGCTCAGGTTCCATGGGTTTCTGGTTACACCGGTCAGCGGACTATCGTTCGTCCCCTTCCAGCCAAATTCCGGCGACGTCGTTTTTCCGATGAAGACAGCCCCATGCTCGCGCAATCGAGCGACACTGGGCGCGTCATCCTCGCAAGGCTGATTTCGGTCGACAGTGTTGGAACCGCGCATTGTCGGCCAACCCTTGGACACAACCAAATCCTTGATCGCAACCGGCACGCCGTCCAACAATCCCTGGGGCTCCCCCCTCATCCAGCGCGCTTCCGATGCCTCCGCTTGACCCATCGTCGTTTCGTGATCGATTAAACACATCGCATTGACACTGGCGTCCAAAGCCTCGATGCGCCCCAGCAAATATTCGGCAACCTCGACCGGCGATATGCTTTTTTTACGATAGGCCGCCACCAGTTGTGTCGCAGTCATCCAGTGCAATTCAGTCATGAACAGCCAGCCTATCTCACGGCGGTTTGTGCCGTGTCTCCAAGTTCGACGAGCGACAATGCCCGTCCATTTGTTTCCAGAATCGTCACAGACGCATGCGCTGGCGAAAAACACATCACCCGGTCATCGCCAATCGCTGATCCCAGAGCAACATTGATCGACACGTAATGTGAAAACACCGCGGTGTCCGCATTCAATCGAGTGAGAAACGCAACCGTATCATCGCGCCATCGCCGCAAACCCGGATCCAGGTCAACCCACTCCCGAGCCATGATCGCGCGAAGCCAACCTCCCCGATTCTGCATCGACATGTTGTCAGGCGTCGGAATTTCTGAAACCTCCTGAGCGACATGCGGTTGCATGGACAGCGACATGGCCAGAGGCATTGCCGTTTCGGCCGCTCGTCGCATTGGACTTGTGACGATCTGCTTTGGAGTCAGCAGCCGCAACCGGTCAGCGGTCGCTTTGGCCTGTTGATGTCCAAGGTCTGTAAGCCCGGGGTCAGGGTCCGGAGAACTTCCCCAATTCCCCGCCGGCTCGCCGTGCCTAACAAGATAGAGACGCGCCATGGCTCACTGCGGAACAAAAAGATTGGTCTTGTCACCCGGCGTGACGCGCCCTCGCCGTCCTAACGCTTCCCGCTCCATCAAGTCGTTCAGCGTTGCAGGGTCGTTAGGCGTCAGGGCCACAAATCGCGAGCCGTTGGGCAACCGTCCTATAATGATACCCATCTTCGGACCAGTCCGGTCATGCATCACGGTGTAAGTTTCCACGACCCCGTCGCCATCCGGTCTTGGATCCACCGCCGGACGCGCCACCGAATCGAGCTCGCTTTGATACGATTTGGGATCTTCCCTTTGCCAATGGCCTTTCACAGCGCTTGTCGAATAGATGCCCATCGCATGCTTCGTGATGTACCAGCCATTCGCCGTGACCAGACCGAAACTGCCGCGTTGCGCCCTGACCTTTTCCATCATCATGACGATTGAATGCATGACATAGTTGTTTCCTGCGCCACCAAAATAGGGAAGGCCGCCAGTCACGGTCAGTCCGCGCCTGTCGAATTCGTCAATCCCAAGCTCCTGACATCCGATCTGCACCGCCGAAGGAAAACACGAATAAAGATCGAAGAAGTCCATGTCAGCCACGCCCTTCCCGGCCATCGCAAACGCTTTTTGTCCCATCTTTCGAATCGCTGGAGAGGAATGGTAGTTCACCCGTTCACTGACATGCCAGATGTCTGTCGCTTCGGCACAGCCGTGCAGATAGACCCACTTGTCTTCGGAAATCCCCAAGTCGCGTGCGGTTTTGACATTTGTCAAAACGACGGCGGCCGCCATATCGACTTGAATGATGGCGTTCATATATTTGGTGTACGGGAATCCGACATACCGGTTGTTCTCACCAGGGGTCGCAATTTCCTCGGGCGTACGAAACGTTGGAAGCCATGACATCGGATTGCCGGCGGCCACTTTCGTAAACGGAGAGAACAGGCGGCCGATCTCCAGTTGATGCTCCCGAACACTTCGGCCCTTATGTCCGCGAATGCCGTTCTCGAACAAAGGATAGGCGTTGACTGGAAAGTAGAGCGAATGCGCGCGCTCAAGGTCATTGGAGCTGCGGCGGTTATCGCCGATATGAATGGGTTCACCTCCGGCATCCTCGCCCCAGTTGAGCTTTACACCCTTGTTCAGCGCGCCAACCAGCGTCGCCAGATCCTCCGATCCGGCAAGCAAAGCGACTTTGGTTTCACCTCTCGCAATTTCCTCCGCAGTGCGATTGACAAGCCATTGCGGTGTGTTGCCACCCACAGCCGTGTAATATTCAAGCCGGGCTTTGGCGCCAATCCGATTGCCCAGCGAACGCGGTGGATTTGAATATTGACCAACAGGCAACCGCCCCGCTTCAGACGAGTCCGCGGTGAAACGCACAACGGAAATGTTGTCGATCATCTGTACCAGCCGGTCCGCGGCCCC
>JANOFD010000641.1:0-2521 GCA_031413455.1 Rhodobiaceae bacterium | reverse complement strand
GGTCTGCGACCGATCGAGGAGATCATGGTCGGCGACCTCGTCCTCTCGCGTGGCGACACGACCGGAGAAACCGCACTAAAACCTGTCACGGCGCTGATCCCCAAGCATGACCGGATCATCTGGACGGTCACGCTATCGGTGGCGGGGTCACTGCCCGATAAGCCGGCAAAACAGTTCACCTATCAAACCACAGACGACCACCCTTGGCGGTTAGCCACTGGCGTGTGGGTCGAAACCGCCCAACTCGCACGAGGCATGCAAGTCGAACGGGCCAAAGGCGAAGCAGCCCAAGTCGTTTCGATCCGCGACACCGGCAAACAAGGCCCCGTCTACAACCTCGAAGTCGGAGATTTCCATACGTACTTTGTTGGTGAAGAGCGGGCTTGGGTGCATAATGCTTGTCTGCCTAGCAAGTACCTACAAGGCGGACGAGGCTATCGTTCATTCGACGCGTACAAAAGCGCCAATGGCCCAGCTCGCTCAGGCTACCGTCAACATCATATCGTAGAACAACGCAATGCAGACAAATTTGGGGCGGAGTCGGTTCACAACACCAACAACATCATCGAAATCGATAGCAGTGTGCACGACAAAATTAGTGCGTACTACAGTTCGAAGCCGAAATTTGCAGAAGGCATGACCGTGCGCAACTGGCTCAATTCTCAGTCCTTCGATCAGCAATATGAGTTTGGAATTGCAACCATGCGGCAATTCGGCGGAGTCCATTAATGGCAGAAAGTCTGTTGGAGCGATTTAAAGAGGCCGCCACAAGCCACGGTGAGAAAACCTCGGCGGGTGACTACAAAAAGACTAACAAAGCATATGACCGTATGATTGCAGCCGTAAGGGCGATGAGGCAACTGCCTGATCGTGGTCAAGCAATACTCGAGTCACTCTTGACCGATCCCGATGCGTCGGTTCGTTCAGGTGCAGCTTGTTACCTCTTACCATTGAATGAGCGAGCTGCAATTCCGATTTTGGAAGAGGTCGCAAATTCTAAGAATCCTTTGATCAGTCTGGACGCCGAGATGGTTCTGAAAGAATGGCGCGCGGGACGCTTGAAACTACTCACTTGATAGACACTAATTTACCGCTCCCGCGTCATTATTTCATCGGAACACTGGGGTCAGACTCGACATGCCCGAGAGTGAGAGATCGCCGGGTAGTGCTGTCGTCAACTTGCGTTTCAAAGCGCGCAACCAATTGACATTCCCAATCAGCGCGGCCAGTTTGCAACAGCAAGAAGAATCCGAACCTGACGTGCCGCCGATGACTGCCATACCCGTGTTCCACCGTCACCCACCACCGAGAGTTTCTCGCCTCGCCACGAATCCCTCGCGGACGCTCCGGCGCTCGGCGACAGCCCATGCGACTCTCAAAACTTCGCGTCGTTCGCGCTTTCGATTGCGCAATGATTTGGCTCGCAAGTCGCGCGCTCGAATCCGTCTTTTCACCAGCTTTGAATCAAACTCTACGTCACACGGGCCGGCCGCCGGCAACACCACCCGCCTGACCTGGCCCGATGGCTTCCAGGCCAACTACACCTTCGATGGCCTGAACCGCGTCGACCAGATCACCGCCGTCATCGGTGGCGCCACGCGCATCCTGCGCGATTACGATTACGACGTGCTCTCGCGCCGGGTGAAGAACACCGCCCTCTCCGACGGCACCACGGCCCAGGCCGCGAACGAAGTCATCTCCTCTTACGCCTACGACATCGACGACGATCTGGCATCCCTCAGCCACAACTACCCCGGCGCCACAACCGACCTCACCTTCACCCACACCACTTCACCGGCGGGCCAGCTGCTCTCCACCAACACGTCGGAGCCCCTCAACCGTTACGCCGTGCTTGGAGTAACGGGGACACAGACATACCAGGGCGCCAACCCGCTCAACCAGTATCCGGGAATAACGCCCCCAGGCGGCACCACCGCAATCCTGAGCCACGACCTCAACGGCAACCTCACCGGCGACGGCGCCAGCACCTATGCCTACGACGCCGCCAACCGCCTGATCGCCATCACCGGCACCGTCAACGCCACCTACGCCTACGACGCCCTCGACCGGCGCACCTCGAAACAAAACCTCGGCACCACAACGCGCTTCCTGCACGCGGGCAACGACGAGATCGGCGAATACACCGACGCCGGCGCCCTTATCCGCCGCTATGTCCCCGGCCAAGGCGCCGACGAACGCGCCGCCATGATCGAAAGCCCTCTCGCCGCCCCACCACTGACAGCCCTCCAACTCCCCCACACCGACCGCCTGGGCTCGGTCATGGCCGTCACCGATAGCACCGGCACGGTAACGCAACGCTTCAGCTACAACGCCTTCGGCGTCTCAAACTCGACAGCCGCCGGCTACCCCTTCCGCTACACCGGCCAAAGGCTCGACCCCGAGTCCGGCCTCATGTTCTACAAAGCCCGCGTCTACTCAACCGAACTCGGCCGCTTCCTCCAAACCGACCCCATCGGCACAAAGGACGACCTCAACCTCTACGCCTATACCGGAAACGATC
>JANOFD010000640.1:0-9475 GCA_031413455.1 Rhodobiaceae bacterium | reverse complement strand
CCTGATACCTGCAACCATGCGCAGCGCCCAGTGGATCGCTGATTGTGCGGCCCTTCCCAGCACCGGCTGGGAAGGTTTCTTCGTCACACGCGCAATCGGGCTGCTCCTCGCTGAAACATTGGGCGTATGGCTCAACGACGGCGACGATTTGGCCAAAACCATGGCGCATATCGACCGGCGCATGCGAACAATGGAAGAATGGGTGAGCGCTCTGCGGCAAGCTAATAAGTCTGAGGAAACGCCGGACACGGATTGACGCTCTCAAGCAGGGGGGCCATGCTGGCGGTGGCATGCAAGGAGACACGACCATGACCAGCAAATCCCCGTTTCCCGAATTCGACTTCAAGTGGCCGAACTTTGATCAAAGTTTTTGGGATCGTTTCAGCGTCCCGGGCGTAAACACGTCGTCGTTGATGGAAAGTCAAAAAAAGAACTTTGATGCGCTTGTCAAAGCCAACCAGAAAGCGGCCGAAGGTTATCAAAACCTGATGCGCCGTCAGACCGAAATTCTCAGCGAAACGATGCAATCGATTCAAGAAGCCGCCACCGGCTTGATGAAGGCCAACGACGGAAAAGACCTTCCGAAAAAGCAGGCCGAACTGGTTGAGAAAACCATTGGCCGCGCCTTGGTGCACATGAAAGAACTAGCCGACTTGACGATCAGTGCCAACAGCGAGGCCTTCAAAGTCATCCAGGATCGCGCAAAAGAGTCCATATCCGAGATGCAGGAACTCGCCGAAAATATTTCGGCCACAAAAAAATAGCGTTTCTAAACTGGCAAACGAATTATGGCTCGCAAGCCACCCAGCTTGCTGTCTTCAAGAATGATATCGCCGCCATGTCCCCGGGCGATATCTCGCGCGATCGCTAACCCCAAACCTGCACCGCCAGTTGCCAGGGAGCGTCCGCTGTCCAGGCGATGAAACGGGCGAAACGCTTCTTCCCGGCGCGCCTCAGGTATGCCGGGGCCATCGTCATCGACGGCAATCTCCACAACATCTTCATGTAACACCGCGCTAAGTTGTACCTTGGTCCCGTGACGCATGGCGTTTTCAACCAAATTCACCACGCAACGTCGGAGCGCATTGGGCCTGACTTCTAAGGCCACGTCTTCGGGCGCAGTCAAAGTAAGTGTCTTCAAAGGCACCTTTGCATCTGCCTTGCGCTGGGCGTTGACCGCAACATCGCGCAACAACTGTGAGATATCTGTGTCGGTCGCACCTTCCCCCGCCTGTCCGCGCGCAAAGGCCAGGTACTCTTCAAGCATATGCTCCATCTCTTCAAGATCGCCCTTGAGCGCTTGAATCGACGCATCTTCCTTCATCATCGCAAGCTCAAGCTTCATCCGCGTCAGAGGCGTGCGCAAATCATGGCTCACGCCCGCTAACATATCGGTCCGCTGTTGGACAAACCGCGAAATGCGCTCTCGCATGTCGATAAAGGCAAGCGACGCGCGTCTGACCTCGGTCGCTCCTGAGGGCCTGAAGTCCGGCGCATCCCGTCCCTTGCCAAATGCTTCCGCCGCATCCGCCAGCCGTTCGATGGGTCTGATTTGATTGCGCAGAAATATGATCGCCACGCTCAAGAACACCAAAGACGTGGCGATCATCCAGCCGACCCAGACGTGAGTATTGGTCGACATGATGCGCTTGCGCTCCGCCATAACGTGCATCACGGCGCCGTCCAATTGGACCCGGATGTCGACGTGATCTTCCAGTGATGTCGAATCGATCCAGACCGGACGCTCGATCCGCGACGACAATTCCCTGACGAATACCTTCTTCAAGACATCATAGGCCGGTGAATCGGTGTCAGGTATTTTTTCACCCTGCTTCACCACAGGCACTAAACCGAACGACGTTTCTCGCAGCCGCACGGCTTCCGCCGCAAAGCGCTCCGCGCCCAGGGTTTCGTAACTTTGTACGAACAGCACGATCTGCGCCGCCACCGCGCGCGAGATTCGCATCGTCACTGAATCCCATTGCTGGTCGAACAGCAGATAGGTCACCACCGCTTGCACCATCACCACCGGCATCACGATGATCAGCAGCGAGCGGCCGAACAATCCGCGTGGCATGGTGCGCCTGAACCATCCGCCTGACATGAGCGCTAACCCACCCGGTCTGGCATCAGCACGTAGCCAATGCCGCGAACAGTTTGTAGATAAAGTGGCAATTTGGGATCATTCTCTATCTTGCGGCGCAGGCGCGTGATTTGCACATCGACCGTCCGCTCCAGCACCGCACCCATCCGTTGCGACAGGTCTGAGCGCGTAAAGGATTGCCCCGGGTTTGCACCCAGCAACCGCAACAATTGAAGCTCGGCCGAAGTCAGTTTGACCGGTTTTCCCTCCCGCGTAAGTTCACCGCGCTCGGCGTCAAAGCGGCACGCGCCAAGATGAACGATCTGCCGCAACACTTCAGCTGGCCGTCCTGCACGCCGCAAAATTGTCGAAATCCGCAGCAGCAATTCACGAGGCTCAAACGGCTTAGCCAGATAATCGTCGGCGCCGCGCTCCAAACCTTCGATCCGGTCGATCGACTCCCCCCGCGCCGTCAGCAGCAATATTGGCACGCTCGATGTCTCACGAATGGACTTCGTCAGCGAAAAGCCGTCTTCACCCGGCATCATGACATCAAGCACGATAAAGTCGAAATCCAGGCTTGCCAAAAGTTGACGCGCGTCGGCAGCGTCCTTGGCCGCCGTCACCCGGTAACCGCTTTCACTGAGAAACCGCTGCAGCAATGTGCGAATGCGCGTGTCATCATCCACGATCAGCAAATGCTGGACGGTTTTTTCACTGTCACTTTCAATTTTCACATCTGGTGTCATCGTTTCGCTATCAGGCGCATGACCCCTGCCCGTTCCTGATCCGCCAGCAATCCCGATAACACCTGCCTGAACCCAGCTACGGCCTCAGGTCCGGCGTCCTTGTATGCCTTGGCAAATCTGGCGCGCTGCAGTGCAACCAAATCGCCAGCCACTTCCGTGCCTTTTGCCGTAAGCCGCAACAGTCGCTGACGCCTGTCGCGGGTTCCCTGGGTCTGGGTCAAAACGCCAATCCTCAATAAGTCTCTCAAAACGCGGCCGAGCGACTGTTTCGTTATGCCAAGGATACTTAGTAGGTCCGATACTGGCATCCCCGGGTGACGCGCAATAAAGTGTAAGGCGCGCGCATGCGCCCGCCCAAGTTCCAGCTCCTGCAGCCGTGCATCCATGGCTTGCCCGACATCGCGCCCGGCAAAAAAGAAGAGCTCAACCCCATCGGTAAGCTCTTCCTCCCGCAAATATAGAAGAGGGGCCGCAGATTTCATCAAAATGTCCGCTGGAGTCCTGCACCGTGTGTATGGCAGATATGCACCACAATAGAGCGCACAGTGTACGGGTCGCAAGCTATACTCTGTGCTTAACGAGTTCCAGGAGCCTGCCATATGTCGCTAATTCCCTTCGATGACCGCGATGGACACATCTGGCTGGACGGCAAAATGGTGCCGTGGCGAGACGCAAAGATACACGTGCTGACTCACGGCCTGCACTACGGCTCATCCATTTTTGAAGGCCAACGCGTTTACAGCCGAAAAGTCTTCAAGTTGGAGCAGCACACCACCCGCCTGTTTGAGTCCGCGCGCATCATGGGATTTGAAATCCCCTACACCGAGCAACAAATCAGCGACGCCTGCAGGCAAGTGGTCGAAGCCCAGGGTGCCGATGACGCCTATATGCGCCCGGTGGCTTGGCGCGGCAGCGAACAAATGGCTGTGAGCGCACAGAAATCGAAAATTCATGTCGCGATTGCCGTCTGGCCCTGGCCGTCAATGTTCGATCCCGCGATCAAGGAAAAAGGCATCAGGCTCGACATCTCGCGCTGGCGCCGCCCGGCGCCGGACACAACGCCATGGAAAGCCAAAGCCGCGGGCCTGTACATGATCTGCACTCTGTCAAAGCACGAAGCCGAAGCCAAAGGCTATGCTGACGCAATGATGTACGACTGGCGCGGCTTGGTCGCGGAAGCAACCGGCGCCAACATGTTCTTCGTCAAAGACAACAAACTGATCACGCCCTACCCTGATTGCTTCCTCAACGGCATTACGCGCCAAACCGTCATGGATCTCGCACGCGCGCGCCAGATCGAGGTCGTGGAAAAATACATTCAAAGCTCGGACGTCGCCGGGTTCAGCGAATGCTTCCTCACCGGCTCTGCCGCAGAAGTGACCCCTGTTGGCGAAATTGGTCCGTGGAAATTTGTTGTCGGCAACATCACGCGCACAATGATGGACGACTACGCAAACTTTGTTCGTGGCAAAATGAATATCTAACCCTTGGACCAGCGCGCGGCCGCATCATCGTCGCTTCTGCGCGCCTCGATCCAGTACTCTCCGGACTGGCGCAACTCCCGCTTCCAGAACGGTGCTTTTGTTTTGAGATAATCCATCAAATGTTCAGCCGCCTCGAACGCCGCCCGCCGGTGAGACGCCGCAGTCACCACCAGCACAATCCTCTCACCCGGCTTCAGCTCGCCATACCGATGAACAATCGTGATCCGCAGCAAATCCCAGCGCACTCGCGCTTCATTGGCAATGCGCTCGAGCTCGCGCTCCGTCATGCCCGGGAAGTGCTCCAGCGTCATGGAGATCAACATGTCACCTGAATTTCCCGCACGCACCAGGCCAACAAAACTGACGACAGCACCTGCGCCAGAGCTAAGCTGCGCGATCTCAAGTCCGGGATCGAAATCATCCGGTTGAACGCGGATCTTGTTCATCCCCCGGTCACCGGTGGGAAAAAAGCAACTTCATCATCCCGGCCAATCACTGCACCCAGCAGGGCATGCTCCTGATTGACCGCAACACGAAATCGCTTTTCATCGGCGAACGCCTCACCAAACCCGCCGCCGCGCAGACGCAGCCACTGCACCAAGTCCAAAACCGTCGTCACATCGGCCGGGACAGTTACAACCTCTTCGCTGCATCCGGTCTTCTGCCGCACCCATGCGAAATAGAGCAGCTTCACGGCGCGTCCTTTACCTCGACGGCCTTGCGCCTCGGCCGCGCGTGTTCGCCCGACACATGCGCGAGATTGGCCATCGCGTAACTGAGCCCCGTATAGATCGTCAGTGCCGCCGCGCCCCACAACGCCAGAATGCCCACGCGATGCACCCAGCCCCAGACGTGCTCGATGGCCGGCGCCACAATCAACATCGCAATCGCCACCACCTGCGCCACCGTCTTGAACTTCGAGATCGACGACACCGGCACTTGCACAGATATCGTCGCCAAAAACTCGCGCATGCCCGAAACCAGAATCTCGCGCGCCAGAATGATCAGCGCCGGGATGATCACGAAGCCGCGGATATCGTCCATGTAAACCAGCATCAGCAGCGCCGAGGCAATCAACAGCTTGTCCGCGATCGGATCAAGCATCTGCCCCAGGCGCGACTCGACGTTGCGCCGCCGCGCAATCCAGCCGTCGGCGTAGTCCGTGCAAGCGGCAACGACATACAATGCGAACACAAGCCATCGCCCCGCCGGCATTTCGATCCAGAACGCAGCCACGAACAAAGGCGTCAGCGCGATGCGTGTCAGCGTCAGCAGATTTGGTATGTGATCGCCCATGGGCGCCAACTCTAACACGGCCAGCGCACGCGTCGCGCTAGCTCTTTTCATGAAAATATTCATATATTTTCCGCGCCAATTCCTTTGATATGCCTTTAACGGCCTCCAAATCCGCAAGCCCCGCCCGTGTAACCCCCCGCCCCGACCCGAAATGGTTGAGCAGAGCCCGCTTGCGTGCCGGGCCAATGCCATCAACCTCATCCAAGGGCGAGGCGGTCAGGCCGTGCGCGCGCTTTGTACGGTGAGTTCCGATCGCAAAGCGATGGGCTTCGTCGCGCAACCGCTGAAGGTAAAACAAAACCGGACTCATGAATTCCAGCTGAAACGGATCCCGCCCTGTCATAAAAAATCGTTCCCGCCCTGCGTCACGGTCAGGACCCTTCGCAATGGAAACGACCATGACATCCGCGACCTCAAGTGCATTCAAAACCTCTCGCGCGATGGCGAGTTGCCCCGCACCACCATCGATCAGAATGAGATCCGGCACCACCACATCCCCCGCCTCATCGTCACCTTCGCGCTCGTCGAAGACGACACCTTGGCTCTCCTCCCGGGCACTGCGCTCCTTGATCATGCGCTTGAACCGCCGCGTTAGCACTTCGCGCATCATCCCATAGTCGTCACCGGGCGTGAGCGCGCTGTCCTTGATGTTGAACTTGCGATACTCAGCCTTGATAAATCCTTCAGGTCCCGCGACCACCATCGCACCGACGGCATTCGTTCCTTGAATGTGACTGTTGTCGTAGATTTCAATGCGTCGCGGCGGTGCCTCAAGCCCCAGAGCTTCCCCGACGCCGCGCAACAGTTTGACTTGCGTTGCACTCTCGGCCATGCGCCGTGCCAGTGACTCTCGCGCATTCATCACCGCTTGCGCCATGACTTCGCGTTTTTCGCCACGTTGCGGCACCAGCACCTCCACCCGCCGCGCTGCTTTCAGCGACAGCGCCTGCTCCAGCAAGGCAGCATCAGGAATGTCGTGACTGACGATGACGAGCCTGGGCGGTTCACGCTCATCATAAAATTGCGCCACGAAACTATCGAGAATTTCCTCAACCTCGACGCCCCGCTCATGCTTGGGAAAATAAACATGATTGCCCCAGTTCTGGCCCGACCGGAAAAAGATGACTTGCACGCATGTGTGCCCACCCTCTTGATGCGCCGCGAACAGATCGGCCTCATCGATTGTGTCGGGATTGATACCCTGTTGCAGCTGAACATGGGCCAGGGCACGAATGCGATCTCTGACCCGCGCCGCCTTCTCAAAGTCCAGCGCCTCTGCCGCCAACTCCATGTCTCGCGACAATTCGCTCTTGACCTCGTCACTCTTGCCCTGAAGAAACCCGCGCGCCAGATCAACAAGATGACGATAGTCCTCAGGCGAAACTTTGCCGACGCACGGCGCCGTACAGCGCTTGATCTGGTGCAGCAAACAAGGCCGCGTTCGATTTTCGAATACCGAATCTGAGCAGCTGCGCAGCAAAAATGCCCGTTGCAGCGTATTCAGCGTCCGGTTCACTGCCCCCGCCGAAGCAAACGGCCCGAAGTAATCGCCTTTGCGTGTTTTCGCCCCGCGATGCTTGATGATTTGCGGCGCCTCGTGATCGCCGGTGACGAGAATGTACGGAAACGATTTGTCGTCCCTGAGCAGAATATTATAGCGCGGCTTCAGCCGCTTGATCAGATTGGCCTCGAGCAGCAGCGCCTCAACTTCTGACGCCGTCTGCACGAACTCCATCGTCGCGGTATTCGCAATCATCCGTGCAATGCGCGCCGGCTGATCAAAGGGTTTCGTATAGGCCTGAACCCTCTTCTTCAGGTTGGCCGCTTTGCCAACATAAAGCACATCACCGCCCGCACTGATCATGCGATAAACCCCGGGTGAGTTTGGCAGGCGCGTCAGATAGTCGGCAATGATCGCAGCACCACTGGCCAAAAGCCCCGGCGCTTCAATCAGGTCAGCAATGTCACTTTCCTTGCTCATTCACCCGACAATCCCAGCGTAGGCTCACTCCCTCAGTTCATTCTCAACTTGATTGTCGCTGAGCAACTTGCGCCCGCAGCACCCGATTTGTCCGCCTTGCTGGCCCTCAAAGGAGACGGATCGAGGGGGAAGGAGTCCCCCCCCCCTATATCCCCCCCTTATTGCATGCAAATCTTGCAATAAGCCCCCACGTTAACACTCATTCCCGCAGAAACTCGATGACACCCCATCCAAACCTGCGTCAGCCCGCCGCATGATTTTTCTGAAGCCCTTCTCGTTCGCCATGGCCCAAACGCCAAGCGCTCGAACGAGCATGAGAGAACATATAACGAACATTAATACCCCTGTCAACTTGTACCAGTAGCCCCGAATATTGACCCGGCGAGCGGGGCGCTGGTACCCGGAATCAAAAAATCTTGAAACGGATTTTGGTCCCGCTTGCAGGCAAGAAACGCGGTCAGATACAAATACCACGACATGAACCGTCGACCAGCCGGGTCTTCCCTGTCCGTCGCCGCCCTGGCCAGGCGCGACGAATGGCGGCCACGCTAGGTCAACTTGTACCTGTCCCCAAAAGCCCAAGCGAGGAGCTTCTGCACATGGCCCCGGTCTGGGACCGCGCAGGACCGGCCATGTGCTCGCGATAGCGCGCATATCCGTGTTGCCATCCGCTTACGTCAACGGCGTCGGCATCCCAATTGGAATTTTCGCGGCTCAATGGCTGGCCTATGCATACTCCTGCCGACGCTTCACCCATGGTGTCGCCACCATCGATGCACGGCTCGGAGCCGATGTCGTTCGCTAGACTTTCATCGTTGTGGACTTGCACCACTTACTCCTCGCTGGCCTCCCAGCGCACCGACCCCGTTTCTCCCTGGTTTGGGGTGCGTTGAACATCGCGCCCATAGAAGCGCTGATTGGACGTTGAATAGTTTCGATCCGACGTCCTTTGCTAGGGACCGGACTTGGGACCGGTACCGTCCGGCTGTCGTTCTTGCCAAAATTGAACGAAAACTTGATAACACTGGCGGAGACACTGCCACCCATCGTCATGCTGGCGGGAACAAGACAGCATTTCTGTGCATACGATAACCCCACCACCTACTTGTTCAAATCTGGTTCGAGCGATCCAAACGACGAAAGGTTGATAACAAGTGGATCCGCCCTGCTGTTGTTTCGTTTTTGCTCCTTGCGGAGCGGATGTGCAACGGGTTGAGGCGGCGTTCCAACTCGATCTGCGCGTTAACTATCGGTCTTCATTCGATAGGGCGCCGGGCGCACCTTTGAAAGCGCCGAAGTCGAAACCCTGCTGCGCTGACTACCCATTTGAAATTCGCCCTCTCAGTGCAGAGGAAGGAGGGGGATTTCTCATTTCCTTCCCGGACTTTTCCGAGTGCATCTCAGACGGCGAGACTGTCGACGCGGCGCTGAAGAATGGGCGCGAAGCTTTAATGGCCACCATGGCCGCGCTCAAGGCCAAAGGCCATCCGGTCCCTACGGCGAATGCGGGTGGGGTGGCATCCGGAAAATTCGTCTCGCGCGTCCCAAAAACAGTCCATGCGCAGCTCACCACCCGCGCCAAAGCCGAAGGTGTTTCTCTCAACGCACTGGTTCTCACATTCGTTGCCCAGGGGCTTGGTCGCAAAGGGAGGCGGGTGTAGTCACCGGATGGGACCGAACCCTTGATACTTATGCGATGCTTGATCTCCACGAAAGTCAAGGACGTCGTCGCGCTTCTTCAGGCGGATGGCTGGCGCCTTGCCCGCCAAAAGGGGAGCCATCGCCAGTACCATCACAATTTGAAGCCGGGCACGGTCACTGTGGCGGGCAAGGACAGTGTTGACATTCCACCGGGGACCCTAAACAGCGTCCTGAAGCAAGC
>JANOFD010000639.1:0-4125 GCA_031413455.1 Rhodobiaceae bacterium | reverse complement strand
GTTTCATAATGCGGATTTGAGGTTCTGGCGCCTGCTTTGATCATCTGTTCGAGCCAGTCGTTGACTTACGGCACCGCCACATCCGGAAAGCCACCCAGAACCAGCACCAAAATAAAATGCACTTTCGCGTAGGATTTCGAGAAACTCCATTCGATGGCGCGATGGATGGTGCATTCTTCTTCGGTTTGCCCGGTGTGCAACGGCTGGACGGGATCGACGACGTAATGGCTCATGACGCCGGCACAATAGACCGCGTGTTTCCAGTCTTGCTGGCTCAGTGCGCGTACGGTTCGCCGGTACCATTCGCGCGCCGCAGCGGGGGCACCGCCCCAATCGCCTTCGCGCACGTGAAGGACGTGGTTCTTGAAGTCCTTGAAAATTTCGTCGGGTGCTTTTGCACCGTCGAGGTAGAGCTTGTGATGATGAAGAAACAGATTGCGCCACAGTTCCCCATCGGTGCCGCGCAATTGAACCAGGGCATCGATCGCCAATCGATGATGGTTGGAGCGGCACACCGAGTTTTTTACGAGCTTCAGAAACAGTGACACAGGACTTCCCCAGAATCAGAAGAGTGAAGCTGAACTGTGGGAGTTAACGAGGTGTTAATTCTGCCTGGCGTTGCGTGCTGCGGCGAATGCACTTCCAGTTCTGGTTGCAAGTCGCGGTGCGGTTTTTGCACGGCAAGGTTGCTGCGTGTGCATGCACCAGTGCCTGTTGGATCAATTCGATCCATTAAGAATTTTTCTTTGCCATGAACAGCAAGATCGGATGATGTTTTACTTGATTTTACTGACGTAAGCCGTTGGGGTAACTGCTGGAAGTTCAATTGCTGCGGGGAGTCGTATGGACGTTTGGTCTGTACTCAGTTTGGTGTCGCAAACGGCCACACGCTATTGGAGCGTTGTGGAGGCCAATGTTGGCCCGTGGCCGATTGCGTTTGCGCTCGTCGCGATTGTGCTCGCTTTAGGGCTGTTGCTTGTTGCGCTGCTGCCAAAGCGAATTTCGCCCAAGGCGATGTTTGAAGATCATCAAGAGCCTTTCGGCCCCCTGGAGCAACTCGTCGTTCCGGAGAAAATCCTGCTGGCTTCGGCGGCGCCAAAAAACTGGATGGCGAAAGCAGCATCCGAACCGCGTGCACCGGAACTTCCAGGTTCCAGGCGCGATATTATTGCGCGCATGGAGGCCAATCGCGGCTCGCGCGTCATCGCCATCATTCATCGCGACAATATGGAACGCAAGCATCTGGATGTCGTTGATCTTGAAGATGCGTTGACCGCCATCCGCAAGGTTCCCAAGAACAAGCCGCTTGACGTTATCATCCACTCGCCCGGCGGGCACATTCGGGCCGGGCAGCAAATTGCGCGCGCGATCAAGGCGCATCCGGCCAAGACCACGGTGTTCGTGCCTTACTATGCGTTGGGCAGCGCCACCTTCATGGCCTATGCGGCCGATCAAATTGTCATGAGCCCGCACGCGGCCCTGTCCCCCTTTGATCCTTATGTGAGCAAGGGCACGGCGTCGTCGATACTCAATGGCATTACGGACAAGCCGATCTCGAAGATTGAAGATGAGACCATTATCTGCGCCGACATCAGCCGCAAGCTTCTGAACGAGGCGCGGCGTGTGTCGTGCGAGCTGATGGATGATGGCGAAGACTATGCGGGCGTGTGCCGGATCGCTGATGAATTGGTGAGCGGGAAGTGGTCGAGCGACCGGGCCATCACGCCTGCGGATGCGAAGGACGTCGGGCTCAAAGTCTCGTCCGAGATGCCGCCTGAGGTTTATCAACTTATTCGGTCATGCCGCAAATCTCGCGGGCGCGAGGCCAGTGTCGCCACCGCCGAAGTGGAGCGCTCCCAGTTCGGTGGGAAAGCAGAGTCATCGCCGGTTGGCATCTACGACGATGTTCGCCAGTTTCATTTTGAGCGCTCGTCGGCAGCCAAAGCCTTGCACGAGCCCAAGCAAAAGCTGACGTGGCTGGCGCAATCGGGCACTTATGTTCCGGAAGGGGCGGCTGACCGTGCCCGGGGGATCATCAAGCAGATCGAGCAGCAGCGTGGTTCACGCGTGATTTGCATTGTGCATGGCCGCAACATGGAGCGGGAAGCGTTCAATTTTGAAGACCTGGAAGATACGCTTGGCGCGCTGGTGAGCAGCGATCCCTCCAAGCCGCTGGACATTATTCTGCACACGCAGGGCGGTTCGTCGTTTACAGGCCGCCAGATTGCGCGGGCTGTCAAATCGCATCGGGCGCGCAAAACCGTTTTTGTGCCTTACTATGCGATGTCGGCGGGCACACGCATATCGTTAGCCGCTGATCAGATTGTGATGGGGCCGCACGCAACGCTGGGGCCGATTGACACCCAGCTTTATGGCTGGCCAGCGCCGTCCATCCTGCGCTTGCTTGAGCTGAAACCCGCAGATGCGATCAGCGACGAGTTTCTGATCCTGGCGGAAGAGGCGCGGAAAATCATCATCGAGGGGCGGGCCACGGCTTGCGATCTTTTGCAGGGCACCTATTCGAATGACGGTTCGTGCGCCATCGCCGACGAAATGATGAGCGGAAAGTGGACACACGGCTTTGGGATCACGGCCGAGATCGCCCAGAATCTTGGGCTGAATGTGTCGACAGATTTGCCGGACCTTTTCTTTGACCTGATCCGCTGTTTCCGTCATGGCGAAGGCGAGGAACCCAGTGTGATTTGCGGCGAGCGCTAACGGCGATGTCCTGGGGCTCCGCACTCTATGGTTGGCTGTTTGGCCAAAAGCCAAATTCAACGCTTTCCGCGCAACGGGAGGCAGCAGACCCATCTGTTCCCCAACCCGTTGAAGACCTCTATGCCCATGCGCCCGAGATTGGCATCGGACATTCGCAACAGCACCGCTGGCTGTTCGACGAAGGAGTGCTGCATTGGAATCAGCACCGGAGTGAAAACGATTTCAAGCCGGTTTTTCCGGGACTGAATTTTGTCAAGGAAGCTGCCAAGTCGAGACTATGGGGGCGCCCTGCCGATCTGGTTGGCGAGGAGCGGGTTACTCTGGGCGGCGTCAACTGGCGCTTTGCCGATTTGCAAGGCTGCATTCTTGCGCGGGCCGATCTGAGGCGGGCTCAGCTTCAGGGCGCAAATCTTCGCAGTGCAAATTTGTCCGGCGCCAATCTGTCCGGTGCCGATCTGACCGACAGCGATATGCGCGGCGCAATTCTCGATGGTGCCATTTTTGCGCGCGCGACGCTGGTGAATACCAATCTTTCCGGTGCCAGTATGAAGGGGGCGAATTTTGCCTGGGCCGACATGAGGCACACCATTGTGGGTGCGCGCAACCTGCAAGAGGCGAATGTATTTGGTGCTTTGCGCGAGGGCAGCGTAGTGTCGGTTAAGTCCGAAGCGCTGCACACTGCACCGCGCCCGGGGTGAGGGGGTTGATATGCGTTTTCGAATTTTATTGCTGATGGCGGCGTTTGGTGGGCTGCAGGCGTGCGGTGCCACTTTTGTGGAACGCAGTTCGCGCGCGCCGTCAGCGGGCGGCGCGGCTGTAGCGCGAAGCGCGGACGACATGGACCTCAAGAGCTTCGACAAGAATAACGACGACACGCTGGTGCGCAGCGAGCTTGAAGATGGGCTCAAACGGAATTTTGCGGCCGCAGACGTCAACGCCAGCGGCTTGCTCGAGCCGTCGGAAGTGCGGAGCTTTAACGACCGGTTTGACGATCAGTCGAATATCTCACCGGTGATCGACTGGAATGCAGACGGAAAAATCGTGATGGCTGAATTTGCCACACAGTGGCGCACGATGTTCGAGCGCTCGGACATCAATCGCGATGGCCTGGTGGACGCCGACGAAATGGCGGGGCGCGTGCGCGAATACAAGCCACGTAAACTGCCACCGCCGACCTTCAGTGGCAAAGACGGCAGGCCGCCGGGGTCGCAGTGAGGGGGGCGGCACAGCCCCCCATCGTCTGCAGCGCCTGACGGCGCGCAGCCACTTCCCCCGCACGCGGCTACTGCATGCACACAGTTTTGCGCGGATTTGTGCGGCGTAGTGACTCTATCAACTGAATTTCATATGCGCGGTCCGGGTTGCCTGATTCCCTGCAGAGCACTTTGGTGATTCTGGAGTGTAGAC
>JANOFD010000638.1:0-4286 GCA_031413455.1 Rhodobiaceae bacterium | reverse complement strand
GGCGTGCTCGACATCGTTGACGCACCGTTGGTGTCGATGGATTTTAATCACAATCCCGCGTCATCGTCGTTCGCACTTGATCAAACGAAGGTATTTGATGGCACGCTGGTGCGGGTGATGAGCTGGTATGACAATGAGTGGGGCTTTGCCAACCGGATGAGCGATACGGCGGTGGCTATGGGCAAGTTGATTTGATGCCAGAATTTCGCACGCTTGATCAACTCGACGCCAGGGGCAAACGCGTTCTGGTGCGTGCTGATCTGAACGTGCCCATGAAGGATGGCGCTGTGACGGACACGGCGCGTATTGACCAAGCGGCGCGGACAATCCGCGATCTGAGTGCGCGGGGTGCGCGGGTCATTGTGCTGTCGCATTTCGGGCGGCCCGAGGGCCAGCGCGTTGAGACGATGTCGCTGAAGGCCGTCATTCCGGCGCTGTCGGCCGCAGTTGGGATGAGCGTTGCTTTCGCTGATGACTGTATTGGGCCGGGCGCCGAGAAGGCCGTTGCGGCGCTCAAAGATGGCTGCGTGCTGTTGCTTGAGAACACGCGTTTCCATGCAGGTGAAGAGAATAACGATTCGACGTTCATCGCGGCGTTGGCAAAACTTGGCGATGCCTATGTGAACGACGCATTCTCAGCAGCGCACCGGGCGCATGCGACCACCGAGGGATTGGCGCATCGCCTGTCGGCTTATGCCGGACGCGGGATGCAGGCCGAGCTTGAGGCCCTGACCCGTGTGTTGGAGAAACCGGCGCATCCGGTGATTGCGATTGTTGGCGGGGCCAAGATTTCGTCGAAGCTTGCCGTGCTGGAGAACTTGATCAAAAAGGTCGACGCGCTGGTGATTGGAGGCGGCATGGCCAATACGTTTTTGAAGGCGCAGGGGTTGCCGATCGGCAAATCGCTGCATGAGCCAGCCCTGCTGGACAAAGCGCGCGAGATCATGGCGGCGGCGAAGGCGCGCGGGTGCGCAATCGTCTTGCCGAGCGATGGTGTGGTTGCGAAGGAATTCAAGGCGATGGCAGCGGCCAAGACTTTGCCGGTTCACTTGACGCCAGAAGATGGAATGATTCTGGACATTGGCTCGGATACGCTGGCCGCCATTGCCACACGGTTGGAAACGGCAAAGACTGTCGTGTGGAACGGACCGCTGGGCGCGTTCGAGACCCCGCCATTTGATCTGGGCACGAACGCGGTGGCGCGCCATGTGGCGATGCTGACGAAGGTGGGCGCGCTGGTGTCGGTTGCCGGCGGTGGCGATACGCTGGCGGCGCTGGCGCACGCCGGCGCTGAAGATGACTTCACGTATTGCTCGACGGCGGGCGGTGCGTTTTTGGAATGGCTCGAGGGCCGCGAATTACCGGGCGTGAAAGCGCTGACGCAGCACTGAAAGGAAAAATCTATGTCGATCGCCGATCTGGAGAAGATTGCGCATAAGCTGGTGGCGCCGGGCAAAGGTATACTGGCTGCGGATGAAAGTTCGGGCACGATCAAAAAGCGCTTCGACGCGATCGGGGCGGAGTCGACGGAAACGACCAGGCGTGATTATCGCGAGATGATGTTCCGTACGCCGGCGATGAAAGAATTCATTTCGGGCGTTATTCTGTACGACGAGACGATCTGGCAGGACGCGGCCGACGGCACGCCGCTGGTCAACTTGATCGCCGATGCGGGTGCGGTGCCCGGGATCAAGGTCGATGAAGGCACAGAGATGTTGCCGGGCTCACCGAAGGAACTGATCACCAAGGGGCTCGACGGTTTGTCGAAGCGACTGCCGAAATACTATGAGCGCGGCGCGCGCTTTGCGAAATGGCGCGCCGTGATCGACATCGGTGCAGGCATACCGACTTACAATTGCATCCATGCAAACGCGCATGCGCTGGCGCGTTATGCGGCGCTGTGCCAGCAGGCGAACATCGTGCCGATCGTCGAGCCGGAAGTGCTGATGGACGGCGAACACGACATCGACACCTGCTACGAGGTCACAGAGTGGGCGCTGAAGGAGACGTTCAGCGAACTCTACAAGGCGGACGTGGCGCTTGAGGGCATTGTGCTGAAACCCAACATGGCGATCGCGGGCAAGAAATCGGCGAAGAAGGCGAGCGTCGCCGAGGTCGCGGAGAAGACCGTGCGAATGCTGAAGAACTGTGTGCCACCGGCAGTGCCGGGCATTGCGTTCCTGTCGGGTGGACAATCGGACGAAGACGCGACGGCGCATCTCGACGCGATGAACAAGCTTGGTCCGTTGCCGTGGAAACTGACGTTCTCCTACGGCCGCGCACTTCAGGCCGCGCCGCAAAAGGCGTGGTTGGGGAAGAAGGATAATGTCGCCGCCGGCCAGCGCGCCTTCGCGCATCGGGCGCGGATGAACGGGCTGGCGGCGCTTGGGAAATGGGCGGCGGCGTTGGAGAAAGAGGGTGCGTAGGCGCGTAGTTGGTGCTACCATTGCTCCTTCTGTGCGAAGGTATGGCATGCGATTTCCCGAAGCACTACCCGAGGCGATTTTGGTTAGCGCGCGTCGGCACGCGCCGAAATTGAGCGTCGCGCGCATTGTCGTCGAACCCAAGGTCGATTCGCTGGGAGATGACAGCTTGCGGGTCGTACTTATCCTGCGAAAGCGGCCCGCGGACCCAGTTTTGTTTCGAGAGCAGTTGCTGCGCGTCATCGACGAAACACGCGGCATGCTGGCCGCCGAAGGCGACCTGCGGTTCCCTTATTTTGAAGTGACGTCCGAGAAAGACGAGAAGGAAAAGGAACGCGAGCTTGAGCGGCTTCGGGAGGGCTGATGCTCGACGTTGGCCACTTGCTTGAACTCGCGGAGCGAGAGGCTAAGCTGCAGGGACTTGGCAAGCCGCGCCAAGCATTTCTCAGGCGATCGGGATCAACGGCTTATTACGCCCTGTTCCACGCATTGCTTGCGGCAATCGCCGAGGCCTTCGTCACGCAGGCGGACTGGAAATCCCGCGTAATTTTCTATCGAGCCATAGATCACGCCAAGGCACGGTCGCGCTGCCGGTTGTTGGGTCAGGAGACGCTCCCGGATCCTGAACGAAAATTCTTCGGCGTCAATTGCTTCAGTCCCGATTTGAGGGACTTCGCAAATGAATTCGTGAGACTCCAAGAGTTTCGGCACGCTTGCGACTACGATCCGGAATTCGTGATCAGCCGGCAGGAAGCTCTCGACGCTGTCGAGGACGCGCGGCTTGCCGTTTCAAAGCTGCGGGAAGCGAACCAAACCGAACGACGGCAATTTCTCAGCTACCTGCTCTTCGGCAGCCGATGACCCGTTGCCGCCTCTACCTCATCACGCCGCCGCGAGTGGACGCTGCGTTTGGCGAGGCGTTGAATCGCGCGCTGGATGGCGGTGATGTGGCGTCGTTGCAGTTGCGCCTGAAGGATGTCTCTGACGACATCATCATGCGCGCGGGCGAGCAGCTCTTAGCGATCACGCATAAAGCGGGCGTTGCGTTCATTGTGAATGACCGGCCGGACCTGGCGTTGCGCATGGGGGCGGACGGCGTGCATCTGGGCCAGGAGGATGGACCCGTGTCACAGGCGCGGGCGCTGCTCGGGCATGACAGGATGATCGGCGTGACGTGTCACGCATCCAAGCATTTGGCGATGGAAGCGGCCGAGGCCGGGGCCGACTATGTGGCGTTCGGTGCGTTCTTTCCGACAGTAACGAAAGAAGTGAAAGCCCGCGCGACGCCTGACCTTTTGACCTGGTGGCAAGACATCATGCAGGCGCCTTGTGTGGCGATCGGTGGGATCACGGTCGAGAATGCGGCAGAGCTGGTTGAAGCGGGTGCCGACTTTTTGGCGGTCTCAGGTGGTGTGTGGAACCACCCGCAAGGCCCGGCGCACGCCGTGCGGCGCTTTAACGATATCTTCGAATCTTCAGCAAAATAGCCTGATTGCTTAGATTGAATAGGTTGGAACGCCCTGTTAGGTTCCGCC
The DNA here is from genome assembly GCA_031413455.1 of Rhodobiaceae bacterium. Classification (GTDB taxonomy): domain Bacteria; phylum Pseudomonadota; class Alphaproteobacteria; order Micropepsales; family Micropepsaceae; genus SZUA-430. The sequence continues at coordinate 328 of JANOFD010000638.1, read as the reverse complement.
TCGTTTTTCACGAGGGCGGGCGACCGCCCGTTTTCATTTATGCAGAACCCGTATGAAAATCGCAGGCAATGAAATAAAGCCCGGCGCCGTCATCGAGCATGACGGTACGCTTTGGGTTGCGGTGAAGTCGCAAGCGGTCAAGCCCGGCAAGGGTGGTGCCTACAATCAGGTCGAGCTGAAGAACCTGTTCGATGGGCGCAAGCTCAATGAACGCTTCCGCTCGGCGGAATCTGTCGAGTCGATCGAGCTGGACTTCAAGGCCTTTACGTTTCTGTTCGAAGCCGGCGAAATAAACGTAAAATTTTAACAATGAAAAAGATAATTTTAA
>JANOFD010000637.1:0-2244 GCA_031413455.1 Rhodobiaceae bacterium | reverse complement strand
CGCAGCAAGAAGTTTGAACCACCAAGAACACCAAGAGTCGTGAGCGCGCTCGAAAGCCTTGGTGTCCTTGGTGGTTCAATTCTTGGGGACGCTACGCGTCTGCTGGGAGTTTATCGGTGCGGACGCCGCGAACATTCTGCGCGCGCATTCAATGATGATGAGTTTAATACCGTACGCCAAGAATACACACATCAATGCAAACAGGTACCCCATGGACATGCCGGTGATGTAGTCAAGAGGGGTTTCATGTTTGAACGCGGTGGGCAGAGCGTAAGCCATTCTCGTCATCATCATCAGTTCGCCGACCACCACAGAAATTACAACCAGAGCTGCAACCAAAAACATGTCCCGCCAGCGCTGAAAGATGATACACCCCGCCACGGCGATCAAAAATGGAACGAACTCGAACATTTCGTCTGTAAAAATGCAGTCGATACAATTGAATAGCGCCAAGACCGCGCCTCCATGTTGCATGGCCGTTGTAGTTTTAAACCACACCAGCGCTCAGGACAAACGAAAAGAAATTAAACTGGCAAGAAGCCAACTCGCCGCATGACGGCCAGCAACCCACGTTTGAGCCCGTGAGCAAATGACGCGACAAGTAGGTACGTCAGGTACAAATAAGAAAGCGCCTGGACGTCGCGCCATCCAACGAAGTTGCCACCCTGCGAAGGCAATAAAGAGACAAGACCGTCTTGAGCGAATTGGCCAACCAAAATGAGATGTCTAATCTGCAGACCGAGATCAACGACGACAATCCCAGCCAACGCAACGATTGGCAGGTCCGTCCAGCGCTTAAAAATCAACCCCCCAGCAACAAGAGTCAGATACGGCGCTAATTCATAAAACAGCCAGTCATTCTCATAGCAATACCGACCAAAGCAAGTAATTGGCGTAATGTCTTCTAAGCGAGGTGCTACAGCCACTGAGCCTACGATCAACATCTCTAACATACGAATTGCCTCTTCGTTTGTTTCACCGCGTTGCGCGCATCCACATTCAGGTGCACCAATCTAATTCTTCAACCTATACCCCGTCTTGAATATCCACCCCACCACACCCAGGCACAGAAAAAAGAACGCCAGCGTCGCGGCCAGGCTCACTTCTACCCCCACATCCGCCGTCCCGAAAAAGCTCCAGCGAAACCCGGAGATCAAATACACCACCGGATTGAACAGCGCCGCCTCGCGCCAGCCGGGCGGCAGCATGTCGATGGAATAGAACGCCCCGCCCAGAAACGTCAGCGGCGTCACCACCAGCATCGGCACCACCTGCATCTGTTCGAAATTGTTCGACACAATGCCGATGATAAATCCAAACAGACTGAACGTGGCCGCAACCAGCACCAGAAACGCCACCATCGCCAGCGGATGCTCGATATGCAGCGGCACAAACAGCGAAGCTGTCGCCAATATCAACAGCCCCAGCACCACCGATTTCGTCGCCGCCGCCCCCACATAGGCCAATACGATCTCAAAAGGTGAAATCGGCGCCGACAACACTTCATAGATCGTGCCGGTGAACTTCGGAAAATAAATTCCAAAGGCCGAGTTGAATATACTTTCGGTAAACAGGGTCAGCATGATCAGGCCCGGCACGATGAATTCGCCGTAGCTCACGCCGCCAACCTCGCCCATGCGCGAACCGATCGCCGCCCCGAACACCACGAAATAAAGCGACGTCGTGATCACGGGCGTCGCTAAGCTCTGCCAGATCGTCCGCACCGCGCGCCCTACCTCGAAACGATAGATCGACCAGACACCGTGATAGTTGAATGCGGGCGCGCTCATCTGCCGGTTCCTTTGCTGCTCACCAAACTGACGAAAATATCCTCCAGCGAACTTTGGCTTGTGTTGAGATCTTTAAACCCGATCTCAAGCTCGCCCATACGCTTCAAAAGCGAGGCAATGCCCTTGCGTTCGGCATTGGCATCGAAAACATATTCCAGCACATGGCCCTCGTCCTTTAACGCCAAATGCCAATCGCTGAGTTCTTGGGGGATTGCCGCCATCGGTTCTTGCAAATGCAACGTCAGGCGTTTCTTCCCCAGCTTCTTCATCAGCGACGCCTTGTCCTCGACCAGGATCAACTCACCCTTGTTGATCACCCCGATACGGTCGGCCATCTCTTCGGCCTCGTCGATATAGTGCGTCGTCAGAATAATGGTGACACCATTATCGCGCAGCCGCCGCACCAGCATCCACATGTCGCGCCGCAGTTCGACATCCACGCCAGCCGTTGGCT
>JANOFD010000636.1:0-1672 GCA_031413455.1 Rhodobiaceae bacterium | reverse complement strand
GTGAGGAACGCGATGACATCATGTTTGACCTCGCGCTCGATCGCATCGATGCGCGCCACATCGAACTTCGCCGCGCCACCTTTCTCCCAAATCGTCGCCGCCGCCGATTTCGGAATCACACCAAGCTCAGCCAAAGCATCCGCCGCATGCGCCTCAATCTCAAACCAGATGCGGAACTTCGTCTCAGGTGACCAAATCGCCACCATTTCCGGCCGTGAATAACGAGGGATCATGCCACGGCCTTCAGTGCGTCTTCCAAAATCGCCAATCCTTCATCCAGCACTTTGTCTTCCACAGTTATCGGCACCAGCACCCGCACGCCATTGCCGTAAAGGCCGCAGGTCAGCAAAATCAGTCCGCGCTTCAACGCCTCGCTCATTAACTTCTTCGTGCGCTCGCCGTCCGGCTCCTGCGCGCCACGTGACTTGACAATGTCAAACGCCACCATCGCGCCAAGCCCCCGAATATCATCCATTGGCGGCAGATCGTTGCGCATCGACATTTGCTTCAGCCGCGCTTTCAGCTTCTCACCCAGCGCCACACTCTTCTCCAGAATTTTCTCATCCTTGATGATCTCAACGACCGCCAAGCCCGCAGCGCACGCCAGCGGGTTACCAGCATAGGTCCCGCCAAGCCCGCCCGCTTCCGGCGCATCCATGATACTCGCGCGCCCGATCACGCCCGACAGCGGCATTCCACCCGCAAGGCTCTTCGCGGTCGTGATCAGATCAGGTTTCACGCCCGAGTGTTCAATCGCGAACAGTTTTCCTGTGCGCGCAAACCCCGATTGGATCTCATCGGCAATCAGCAAAATCCCATGCGTATCGCAAATCGAACGCAAGCTTCGCAGAAATTCAAACGGCGCCGTATAAAACCCGCCTTCACCCTGCACGGGCTCAATGATCATCGCCGCAACCCGCGACGGCTCAACGTCGAACTTGAACAAATTGTCCAGTGCCGAAAGCGAATCCGCCGCCGTGTGGCCATGGCTCTCAATGGGGAAGGGCAGGCGATAGACACCCGCCGGCATGTCCCCGAAACCCGCTTTGTAAGGCACGACTTTACCGGTCAAAGCCATCGTATACATCGTGCGCCCGTGAAACGCGCCGGAGAAACTGATCACAGCCGAACGCTTCGTCGCATAGCGCGCGATCTTCACCGCATTCTCGACCGCCTCGGCGCCGGTCGAGAAAAAGATCGTCTTCGCCGGCCCCTCAATCGGGGCCAGTGCGTTCAGCTTCTCGGCCAGCGCGATATAGCTTTCATAAGCGTTCACCTGAAACGAAGTATGAATCGTCTGCCCAAGCGCCGCCTCAATCGCCTTGACGACCTTGGGATGTCGGTGCCCGGTATTCTGCACCCCAATCCCGCCGACAAAATCGATATAGCGCCGGCCTTCCACATCCCAGATCTCGGCATTCAAAGCCCGCGCCGCAAATACGGGATGCGCAGTGTTGACGCCGCGCGGCACAGCCGCTTGACGGCGGGCAAGAAGTTCAGCGTTGGTGGTCATTATCTATCCCTTTGCCACTTCGCGCGCTTCAATTTCGCGCGCCCGTATGAACGCCGGACGCGCACCAGTGCGCTCCGCAAATTCTACATACGCCGGGCGCTTGTCGATCATGCCGAACTGCATGCCGAAGCCGAGGCCTGAGGCGATGTAGAGGTCCGC
>JANOFD010000635.1:0-3164 GCA_031413455.1 Rhodobiaceae bacterium | reverse complement strand
GCGCCAACAATTGCTCTAGCATCGAGCCGAGTTGGACTTCTGCCCAACCGCCGCGATCCTTTACGTTCGACATGACACGCTTCAAGTCGCCCACACCGATGGCGAGCGTTTGCATCTCGCCCAAGCCTTTGTGAACCTGTTCAAGGCGATCCGACACAAGTGCAAAAGATTCACCCAAGCGCTTATCAAGGGTGCCCTGTAGTTTTTCTTCGACCGTCGCGCGCATGGCTTCCAGTTTCACTTCATTGTCGGTGCGCAATCTGTCGAGCCGTTCGGTGACGGTTAGGCGCAGTGCTTCTTGTGCAGTGCCATTGGCTTCGGTGAGAGATTTGACGTCTGTCTTGAGACCCTCGGCGAAGGCGGCGATGGTCTGTCGCACCTCGGCACGCAAGCGGTCGGCGAACTCGGCGTGGGTGCGGGCAAACTCTTCATGCTTCTTGTCGACTGAAACACGGCCGTCGGAGATCGAGGTTTGCACGCTACCACCAAACTTGGTGATGCCCTCGCTGACTTCTTCGCGCAGAGCGCGACCGCGCGTTTCCGATTCAGTGCGCATATTCTGGTGCTCGTCGCGCAAAGCACGCTCGGTGCGCTCGGCCAGTTGGGACAAGCGGTCGAGACGGGCATCGAGTTCGCGCGGGACATCGCCCTTGGCGTTCATGAAGCCGGACAAGACCGACATCAAATGGATCATGCCGATGATGATTGCGACCGCTGCGGCAACTGCCACGAAAACCGAAAGCCAATCCATGCGAATCTCCATGGTTACCCAGCCTAAAATAGGCCATAGTCTGGGTAGAAGCTTGTACTAACGTGAACCCGAACCTTTGGGAATTGCCGTTATGAGATCAATACAAATTGTCTTTGCCGCATTAACGGTGGTCGCTGCAGCTTCGATGCTGACGCAGCCGGTGACCGGCGCTTCGCCTGTGGCATGTGACCGCCAACTGGTTATGCAGATCGACTCGGCGAAGATTTCTGTTGAGCCGGATGGAATTGCAATTGATGCGTTTGGGGTTTCGGAAAGTCTGGGATGGAAGTCCCCCTCGCTCGTTGTCACGGGCGTGGCCAACGGCGTCGCCAATGTTGACTTCTTTGCTTGCCGTCCGGAAGTATCAGCTCAGGTGCTGACACCAATTCAAGTGCACCAGACCCTCGATCTGGATTTGGCCAGTACGCGCAAAGTCATTATCCGCACGCGGACAAATTCGATGGCCGTTGAGATTACCCGCTAGGCTTTACGCCGTCTGCTTTGAGCGGGCGCGGATGAGCTTCAATACTTCGGCGGCGGCGGCTGGGATATTCGTGCCCGGCCCGAAGATGGCTGAGGCCCCTGCCCGCTTCAGCATGTCGTAGTCTTGTGGCGGGATCACGCCACCCACAATGATCAAAATGTCGTCGGCGCCTTGCTTCTTGAGTTCGGCAGACAGTTCCGGAACCAACGTCTTGTGACCTGCGGCCTGGCTTGAAACGCCGATGACGTGCACGTCGGCGTCGATGGCGTCCTTCGCGACTTCAGCCGGGGTTTGGAACAGCGGACCGATGTCAACATCAAAGCCGATGTCGGCAAATGCGGTGGCGATGACTTTGGCGCCGCGGTCATGACCGTCCTGGCCCATTTTTGCAACGAGGATGCGAGGGCGGCGGCCTTCGTCATGCGCGAAGGATTCAACATCTTTGCAAATGCGGGCGAAGCCCTCGTCGCCTTCGTAGGCGGCGCCGTAGACGCCAGAGATGGACTGGGTTTGGGCGTGGTGGCGCGTAAAGGCTTTCTCCATCGCGTCGGAGATTTCACCGATCGTTGCGCGTGCACGCGCCGCTTCAATGGCAAGTTCGAGCAAATTGGCGCTGCCGCGCGCACCCTCGGTCAATGATTTCAGTGAAGCATCAACGTGCTGTTGGTTCCGCGTGCCTTTGACATGCTGCAACCTGGAGATCTGCTTCGCGCGGACCTTGTCGTTGTCGATGTCGCGATACTCGATTGTCGAGTCCGTTTCAGGGCGGTACTTGTTCACGCCGACAATGACTTCCTCGCCCTTGTCGATAGCGGCTTGACGGCGGGCGGCGGCTTCTTCGATTTTGAGCTTTGGCCAGCCGGAGGCCACAGCTTTGGTCATTCCGCCCATCGTTTCGACTTCGTCGATCAATTTCTGGGCGTGGATGGCCAGCGCGTTGGTCAAGGCTTCGACGTAGTAAGACCCTCCCAGCGGATCGACGACGTGGGTTACTTTGGTTTCAGTTTGCAGGATCAGTTGCGTGTTGCGGGCAATACGGGCTGAAAATTCCGTGGGCAGAGCAATCGCTTCGTCAAATGAGTTTGTGTGCAGTGATTGCGTGCCGCCGAGCACCGCCGCCATGGCCTCGTAAGCGGTGCGCACGATGTTGTTGTAGGGATCCTGTTCGGTCAAGGACACGCCGGATGTTTGGCAATGCGTTCGCAGCATGAGCGACTCCGGCTTCTTGGCGCCCAATCCCTTCATGATCTGCGCCCACATTTGCCGCGCGGCGCGCAGCTTGGCGATCTCCATAAAAAAGTTCATACCAATCGCAAAGAAAAACGAAAGACGCGGTGCGAAGTCGTCGATGTCGAGACCTTTTGATTTCGCTGCCCGCACATAGGCAATGCCGTCGGCCAGGGTGAAGCCAAGCTCTTGCACCGCCGTCGCCCCGGCTTCGTGCATGTGGTAGCCCGAAATCGAAATCGAGTTGAATTTCGGCATTTTTTCTGCGGTGTAGGCGATGATGTCGGCAACGATGCGCATCGAGGGTTCGGGCGGATAGATGTAGGTGTTGCGCACCATGAATTCTTTGAGGATGTCGTTTTGGATGGTGCCGGACAATTGCGCTGGCTTTACCCCCTGCTCTTCGGCTGCCACGATATAGTTGGCCAGTATGGGAATGACGGCACCGTTCATGGTCATGGAGACCGACATTTTATCTAACGGTATTTCGTTGAAAAGGATTTTCATGTCTTCAACGGAATCGATGGCGACACCAGCTTTGCCGACATCACCCAGAACGCGGTGTATATGTTGATAATGCCTTAACAGAAATAGAATTTGGAACAATTGTGTCTGAAGTATCATCTTTTTCGCAAGAAGATAAAACAGTTAATAATATTAATAGTTTAATTAATTCTTTCATTTTTTTATTTTATCGTGTTA
>JANOFD010000634.1:0-11239 GCA_031413455.1 Rhodobiaceae bacterium | reverse complement strand
CTAAAGGGGCAGAAAACACATGAGCATGAGGCAGTCATTGGCGGTAGCACTCGTTGCCGGTACGGCGCTTGGCGCAGGCTATTTTACTTTCGGTTTGAATGCGGGTGCCGCCGGTGGCGGTAAGCCCACAATTGGCTCGTGGGGTTTCGACCTAGCGGCGATGGACAGAAACTTGAAGCCAGGCGATGATTTTTTTCGCTTCACTGGCGGCACCTGGATGAAAAACACGCCGATCCCGGCCGACCGTTCGGTCTGGGGGTCATTCAACATGCTGGCCGCAAAATCCGAACAGGACGTCAAAAACCTCGTCGAAGAGGTTTCGAGCCGTCCGCAGCCCGCAGGTTCACCCGAACAAAAAGTCGCCGACTTTTATGCGTCCTACATGGATACCAAAGCCATCGATGCTTTGGGCCTCAAGCCGTTTCAAGCTGACCTTGCAGCGATCAACGCAGCGAAGTCTCATGAAGGTCTCGTTCGCCTGATCGGTAGCCCGGCTTTCGCGGCCAATTCACCTATTGGCTGGGGCATAGGCCTCGACGAGAAGAATCCGGATCGCTACGCGCTCAATGTAGGGCAGGCTGGTCTCGGCATGCCAGACCGGGACTATTATCTCAAAACTGATGCGAAGTTTGTGGAGACCCGTGGGCTGTATCGCACTTACATCGAGAAGATGTTGGGCCTTGCGAATGTCGCAAACGCCGCGGCCGCCGCCGGCACGATCTTGGCGCTTGAAACACGGATCGCCGAGATTCAGTGGCCACTCGAAAAACTCCGCGACCGCGAACTCAACTACAATGCCATGTCGCGGAGTCAGCTGAAGGCCTTCGCGCCAGACTTTCCCTGGGATGAGGGTCTCGCTGCGGGTGGTATTTCATCGCAGGACTTTTTTGTCGTCGGGATGCCGCAGGCCGTCAGCGGACTGTCAAAGCTATTTCGGGCAACGCCGGTTGAAACCTGGCGGACATATTTGACGTTTCACTATCTCAATGCCCAGGCCGACATCCTGCCGACAGCATTCGATGACGCAGCGTTTGCATTCAACGGCAAGGCCTTGACCGGCCAGCCACAAAAGCGTGACCGCTGGAAGCGCGCGACAACCGCATTGTCGGGACAGCCGTTCTCCGCACCGCTCGCCGAAGCCGTGGGGCAGATCTACGTGAAGCGTCATTTCTCTCCGCAAGCCAAGTCAGAGATGAAAAAGCTAGTCAGCAATCTACTCGCGGCCTATCGGGCGAGAATCTCAACGCTGGACTGGATGACACCAGAAACCAGGGCTGCAGCCATGCGCAAAGTTGATACGGCGCGGGTAAAAATCGGCTATCCGGATCGCTGGCGTGATTACTCAAAGCTCGATATCAGGCGCAATGATGCCTTTGGCAATCGTCAGCGTAGCATGGTCTGGGACTGGAACCGCCAGGCCGTGCGGCTCAACCAGAAGACCGACAAAGACGAATGGGGCATGGGACCGCAGACAGTCAATGCGTACTACAACGCCACCTGGAACGAGATCGTGTTTCCGGCGGCCATCCTGCAAGCTCCCTTCTTTGATCCGAATGCCGATGCCGCGATCAACTACGGCGCTATCGGCGGCGTAATCGGACACGAAATGGGTCACGGCTTTGATGACGAAGGCGCCAAGTCCGACGAGAATGGAGTGTTACGCTCGTGGTGGAAAAAAGAGGACGAAGAACGCTTTGCCGTGAAGGTGAAGGCACTTGCAGCGCAATACTCCAAGTTCGAGCCGCTGCCAGGTCTGAAGGTGAATGGCGATTTCACTTCAGGCGAGAATATCGGCGACTTGGGCGGGTTGAGCGTTGCCCGGCATGCCTATGAACTCTCGCTCGCCGGAAAACCGGCGCCGGTGCTCGATGGATTTAGTGGCGCACAGCGTCTGTTCCTGGGTTGGTGCCAGGTATGGCGCTCGAATATCCGTGAGGAGGCGTTGCGCAACCGGGTGACCAGCGACGTTCATTCGCCTGCGGAATATCGCTGCAACGGCGTCGTGCGCAATATGGACAGCTGGTACGAGGCGTTCGGTGTAAAGGATGGTGACAAACTTTACCTCAAGCCGGAAGACCGCGTTCGCATCTGGTAGACACTGCGTTTGAATTTAGGGGAGCATCTCCTTTGGGTGCTCCCCTTTTTTCTGCGCGGCGAGCACTTGCCGCGGGATCGTGTTACGCCGTCAGGGCCGGTTGTCGATGCAGCGGATGAGACTTCCGTCCGGATCGACGAGCGCGAACATTCGCAAGCCGTGTTCTTCTGTTTGCGGCGGATTGAGCCTGGGCGTATCGCAGCAATTGTCCGGCAGACCGGCTTTCTTGAATTGTGCATAGAGCCCATCAAGGTCATCGACGCGAAAGCATGCGGAAAACCAGCTCGCTTTCGGATCGAGCTCGGACATCGGAAAAAACTCGAGTTCTAACGGCCCTCGCCGCAAAATCATCCAGCCTTCATCCTTGAACCCCACAGTGAACCCTAGCCCTTCGTAGAACGCCGCCGTTTTGTCCAAGTCACGGCTGGGAAGGTTGGCGGTAACGCGGTCCGTCATGCAATGCTCCTCGTGGTCAGTTCGATTTCAGTGCCTCGCACGCCAACGTCTCCTCGAATGAACTCAAGTTCGCGCCAGGGCTTCTCGATCTTGTGGCAAGGCCAAAGACAAGACAGCTGTGACCAATGCCCCCGCGGCCAAGACATAGAGCAAGGTCGAGAAGCGCGCGCTGGGATCATAAAGGGCGGCCACCAGCCAAACGCCGACGGGGCCACCCACCACCGAAATCGCGTAGCGCATGCCGAAAAAAAGCCCGCGCCGGTTCGCAGGCGAGAAACGCGCGACAAAAACCGTCTCGATCGGCGCGATGGCTTCAAGGAGAAACATGACTGCAACGGCTAACGGCAACATCATCCAGTTCCCTGCTAGTCCCGCTGCCGCAAAGGCCGCGGCCAAGAGCACGAACGATAGCTGGTAGGTGCTCCGCGCAGCGCCGCGATCCGCGAAGTGGCCGCCTATAAACTGAGCGCCCGATGCTGTGAGATAAATCGCACCCACCAATAGACCGACGCCGATCAGGCCTTGCTTTGAGGCAATATCAAGGTCTTCGACAAGTTTGGGCAACGCGGTGACGAATGCGGTTGATGCAATGAGAGTGATGGTCATCGTCAGCGCCAACAGTCCCAGCACGTTGCGCCGTTCACGAGATGTTTGCGTTTCGAGCGGCACGCTGTGCGCGTCTCCGTCTTGCTCGGGGATGCGGCCCAGCGCCATTAAGCCTAGGAGTCCAACTCCAAAGGCCACACAGATGAGGCCGGGTAGAATGAACGCCCAGCGCCAATCGGTTACGTCGTTGAGCGATGCCGCAATCACGGGACCGGCCGCTACACCGAATGAACCGAAGATACCGGCAAGGGCGATCGCCTTGCCTCGCTCGCGCGCGTGCTTGACAACCCAAGAGTTACCGACAGGGTGATAGAGGGCGCCGAACACCCCCAGCACCGCGAGTGAAATTTGCATAGCCGCCGGGCTTTGCGCCAATCCGCACAGCACGCTCGCGGTTCCCAATCCGAAAAATAGAATGGTCATGACGCGCGCTTCGCCCCAGCGGTCGCCGAGCCAACCCGCCAGCGGCGCGCCGAGACCGATCATGAGCGCGCCGATGGTCCAAAGGGCGATGAGGTCGCCGTAGCTCATTCTCCATTCACCGGTCAGTGTCAGCACCAAAGTGAGATACAGTGACACCATTACATGATGCAAGAAATGCGCCGCACAGGTGAAAAACAAGATCGAATGCGGCGCGCCGCCGCTGCCGATGCCGATGCGATTGAGACGGCTCATGGTGTCGTCCTTGCGAATCGCGCGGGGCTCAGCGCTTGCGCGGACACGCCTTCGGCTCGGATGTCCGCTGGAATGTCATCGCCGCCGATGAGTGCGGCGGCCGAGCGCGCCATTGCTGACGCCGTCTGCATGCCATACCCGCCCTGCCCGGCTAGCCAAAAAAACCCCGGCGCGCCCAGATCGAAGCCTACTACGGGCATGCGGTCCAGCGCAAAGCTGCGAAGGCCAGCCCATTTGTGCACGATCCGGCGCACCTTCATGGTGGTCGCGGTTTCAAAACGTTCGACGGCGAGCGCCATGTCCATTTCATCGGGATGCGCATCGCAAGGAGGAGAAGGGGTCTCATCGGCCGGCGTCAGCAAAATCCGACCCGCATCAGGCTTGAAATAAAACGTCTCATCCGCATCAATGACCAGCGGCCAGTTGCGGATATCATGCTCCTTGGGCGCATCGACCAGTACCACTGTGCGGCGTTTGGGTTGGATACCGGCCGGCGGCACGTGGGCAAGTCTCGCGACTTCGTCGGCCCATGCTCCGGCTGCGTTGACAATAACGGGTGCTTGGTAGCTGACGCCGGACGTGTGCACCACCCAAAACATACTCTCGCGCTTGAGGCGCTCGATGTTGACATTACAGACGAGCGCACCACCGCGCGCCTTGAAGCCACTTAAAAAGCCCTGATGCAATCCGTTGACATCGATGTCCGACGCGCCAGGCTCGAAGAGCGCTTCCATGACGTAACCCGGGCGCAGTATCGGGACGCAGGCCACGGCCTCGACAGCTGTCATGGGCCGCGTCCCCGCAACGACGTCTGCGTCCCGCCGCATGGCGTGGAGGGACGCTATCTGATCGCGCGGCGCGATGAATAAAGTGGCGCGCGGACCAACGAGTGGCGCGCTCGCGAAACCCACGGGCGGGCCGAACAGAAACGAGCGGCTGGCGCGACTGAGACCGCGCACGATAGCGTTGCCGTAAATCTCCGAGAAAATCGCAGCAGAGCGCCCCGTCGCATGCATGCCCGGGTACGCCTCACGCTCCAGCATGAGCACACGGTGCGTCAGGCTGAGTTCGTAACCCAGTGACGCGCCCGCGATCCCGGCGCCGATGATTATGACGTCAGGTGAGTCCATTCCAGTGCCGTTCAAACTCTTGTGGCCGCAACTATTTTCTTACGTATTTCTTACCGCTGTAGCGGAACACTGGGAACGGTCCCATACCGGGGCCGCCGACTTCGATGTCCCGCCAATTCCTGGTCTTCGTTTCAAGGGGCAAGGCCACACCGACCTCGTCGAGGATCGGCGTCCAATCGCCTTTTGCGTTTTTGCTCAACAACACAAACGCCTCGGCCGTGTTGCCATAACAGAATAAACTGCCCTCGCGAACCCAGGCTTCATCGGCACCGTCACCATTGAGATCTTGCATCTCGATGGAACCGGGCGATGCCGAAGCAGTCGTGTCGTCTTCGCAGCGTATGAATGTGTTGCCTTTGGCTTTGAACCCTGCCGCTTTGAAGATCGCTGCTTTCTCGGCGGCGGTAGGCTCGGCCGCAAGAGCGGGAGCGATGACGATTGCGCCGAGCACCAAGGCGCTCAGCCAGAGTGTGGTCTTGAACATGGCGAACATTCTCCCGTGGTCTTGCGATTTACTTCCAACATAGTGACATGCAACATTATACTGTGCAACGTGCGGGCGTTCCGCGCGCGTTTTCGAGGTCAATCAATGAGCTGCATCGACTTGTTCAAGATTGCCAGCGCTCTCTTTGTCGCCGCAGGCTTGACGTCTTCGCCCGCAAGTGCCGGTCCGCCAAGCCTCTCTTTGCCTATCGCTTGCATTATTGGGCCCGGGTGTCAGGTGCAAAACTATGCGGATGAAGCGCCTGGTGCCGGCGTGCGGGACCATGCCTGCGGCGGGCTGACCTATGACGGACACAAAGGCACGGACATTCGTCTGCGCGACGTCGCGGCGATGACGCGCGGTGTGAAAGTTCTGGCTGCCTCCGGTGGCGTCGTAAAAGGGGTGCGCGACGACATGGTGGATGTCTCCATTCGTGAGGCGGGCGCCGCATCGGTGACGGGGCGTGAGTGCGGCAATGGCGTCGTGATCGATCATGGCGAAGGCTGGGTTACACAATATTGCCACATGCGCCGCGGCAGCATCCGGGTGCAATCAGGCACGCAGGTCGCTCGCGGAGACATGTTGGGCGAAGTTGGCCTGTCTGGCTTCACCGAATTCGCCCACGTGCATTTTGAAGTACGCAACGGTGCAAAGATCATCAACCCATTCACCGGCGCGGCGCTTGGGTCTGCGGCCTGCGGTTCGTCCAGCGGCGCCTTGTGGGACGCAAACGCCGCCGCCGCGTTGGCTTACAAACCGGCAGCCTTCCTTTCTGGAGGATTTTCCGCCGCGCCCGTGACAATGAACGACGTTGAACGTGGACCGCCTGCAGCGCCAAAATCCAACTCCCCCGCCCTGGTAGCGTATGTGCGCGTACTGGGCGTTCGTGCCGGCGATGTCGAAACCTTGACGGTCAACAGCCCAGACGGATCGTCATTTGCCGTCAAGGGCCCCGAGCCACTCGCAAAGGCCAAAGTGCATTGGCTGAGCTTTGCCGGCCGCAAACTGACATCATCTGCATGGACGCTGGGAACATACAGCGCCTCTTATTCACTGGAGAGGCAGGGCAAAAAACTCATCGACGAAAGGTTTTCCTTTCAATTGCGCTAAGTGCCTGATGGTCGATCGAGTTCGAGTCCTTTCAAACCTCCGTCTGCACGCCAATCCTCCAGAACTTTGACAAAGGCAATGGGACCCGCGCCGTACCAACCATCTTGCTCGCCGCGCTCTGCGGGTTTGCCTTCGTTGTTGTAATAGCCCGGCGTGCACTCTTCCTGGAATTTCCGGCGCAAAATGGCGAGCTTTTTGATTGTCTCGATCCAGTCGGCTTCCGCTTCGGCGGATGCTTCGACGACGCGCACTTGCGCGCTCATACAGTGCTTGACGATGTAAGCCACGTGGTTGGCCTGTTCGGCCAGCATGTGCGGAAAGTTCGCGGTGAACCCTGATTGGATATTCGAGATGACGAAGCAATTCGGGAAATCCCGAACGTGAAAACCGTGAAAGCTGCGCGCGCCCTTCGACCACTTCTCCGACAATGTCTGGCCGTTGCGTCCGTAAAGCTCGAAGCCTGAGCGGCGGGTGTAGCCGGTCCCGACTTCAAAACCGGTAGCGTAGATCAGGCAATCGATGGGATACTCAATACCGTTGGCAACCACGCCTGTGGCTGTGATCCGATCGACGCCTTGGCCCTTTGTGTCAACGAGGGTGACGTTGGACCGGTTGAAGGTATCGAGATATTCGTCATGAAAGCATGGGCGCTTGCAGAATTGCCGGTAATAAGGCTTGAGCGCTTCGGCAAGATTGGGATCATTGACCACGGCATCGACGCGGGCGCGCACCTGTTCCATTTTCTCAAAGTCTGCGAGTTCGACGAGCTCGTCAATCGACAGCGGGCCGCCCTGACTGAACTTCTTGGCCCCTTGGCCCAGGATGAGATTGCGGATGATCTCGGTCCAGCCATCGCTGACCAGGTCTTCCGTCTGATGTCCGCCCGACAGCAGAATATTGAAATTGTCCATCCGCAGCTTTTGCCAGCCGGGCGCGAGTGACTTCACCCAATCCGGATCCGTGGGCCGATTGGCGCGCACATCGATGGAAGATGGCGTGCGCTGGAAAACAGTCAGGTGTTTTGACCCCGCGCCTAAATGCGGGACACATTGCACGGCGGTGGCGCCGGTGCCGATGATGCCGACACGCTTGTCCTTGAGCCCGGTGAGATTGCCGTTGCTATCGCCGCCAGTATAGGCGTAGTCCCAACGGCTGGTGTGGAATGAATGCCCGGCGAATGTCTCAACACCGGGAATGCCCGGCAACTTGGGACGATGAAGCGGCCCGGACGCCAGACAGACAAATTTCGCCCGAATGGCATCATTGCGATTGGTGCTGACGATCCAGCGCGAAGACGCTTCATCCCAGCGCATGCCGGTGATTTCAGTTTGAAAGACAGCATCCTTGTGGAGATCAAATTTTTCGCCAATGGCGCGGCTGTGTTTCAAAATCTCCGGCGCGCGCGAATATTTCTCGACCGGGACGTAGCCCACTTCTTCCAGCAGCGGCAGATAGATGTAGGATTCGATATCACAGGCTGCACCAGGGTAGCGGTTCCAATACCAGGTGCCGCCGAAATCGCCACCCTTCTCGATGATACGAATCCGCTCAACGCCCGCTTCCCGCAATCGCGCACCCGCAAGCAGGCCGCCAAAGCCGCCGCCGACAATGACGACATCGACTTCGTCCGTGAGCGGTGCACGTGTGCTGGGCGCGACATAGGGGTCATCGAGGTAGTGAGCGAAGCCGCCCTTTATTTCTTGATACTGGGCATTGCCATCGTCGCGAATACGCCGATCGCGCTCCGCACGGTATTTTTTGCGCAGGGCTTCAGGATCGAAGGCGAGGTCAAGGGAGGAAGTCATTGGTCCACTCGTGCAATTGCGTTGATGGCGCGAGTGTGCCGGGTTTTGCCGCAATTTTCAAATCAGCCCGCCTTTCCCTGGTTCACCTGCGCTTGCGCTACGGAAGCGCGGACGATTGGGATGTCGTCATCGGCAAGTGCCGGCATCCGCACCTTGCGCGCCAGCGCGGCCTCGATGTGGGGAGCCAAGCGCTTGGCCTTCGCCGCATCACGTTCCTCCACCTGCGCCTTAAACTCCGGCATCACTTCGGCGGCGAAGAGGTCCAACGAAGCGCAGATGTGGTCGTGGCGGTTACGGCCTGCCTGCTGCATGAAGATCACCTGATCGACGCCCGCCGCCTGGAACGCGCGCAGATGCAGGCGCATATCGTCGGGCGTGCCGATGCCCGAACCGCTGGGCGCGCGGTTTGCGGCAGCCGCGAGCTCTTCGGTGCGGTTGCCACGCAACGCCAGATACTCGCCCCACAAATTCGTCCGGCCGGGAACAGTGTCACGTGCCACCAATGCATTCAGCGCGTAGCCGAAAAATTCGAACCCCTCGTGGCCGCGCCGGATCGCCTCGGCCCGGTCGTGGTGCATTGAAAACGACGACACCATCGCAATGTTGGCGTTGACCGAATGGCCGATAGGCTGGCACTGGTCCGAAGCGATGATGCCATAATAGATCTCGCTCCAGGCGCGGGCCTCTTCCGGGTTGACAAAGGCAAAGGCGAGCGCGCCCACACCCAGCGACGCTGCCACCTTTATCGTGTCCCGATTGGTGCAAGCCATCCACATCGGAGGATGCGGCGCCTGCACGGGTTTGGGCAACACATTGCGACAGGGCATTTTGAAATACTTGCCTTCAAAGCCCGGATAGGGGTCCATCACCATCATGTTGGCAATCTGCTCGCCCGCTTCGATCGCCATGGCGCGTTTTTCCCGCGCCGGAATAAAAAAGCCACCAAGCTCAAGCCGCGTCGCACCTTCGCCGATACCGAAATCGACCCGCCCGTCCGACATGATGTCGAGCGTCGCCAGAGCCTCGGCTGTGCGCGCGGGGTGATTATAGTTGGGGATCACCTGGCGGATGCCGTGACCCAGGCGAATGCGGCTGGTACGTGCGGCAGCGGCGGCCAGAAAAACCTCCGGCGCCGAGGAATGCGAATATTCATCGAGAAAATGATGCTCGACCTCCCAAGCATAATCGTAACCCAGCCGGTCCGCGAGCTCGACCTGCGCCAGCGCCTCATGAAACAGCCGCCGCTCGTCGCCCGCAAGCCACGGCTTGGGCAACTGCATTTCATAGAAGACGCCAAATTTCATGGTGCATGCCCTTCAATGCCGGAAGGCGTCAGTATGGACACGCCCCCCTCACACCGCGCAACGGTCTTCTTAGACGCGTCTATCCCAAAGCCTTGCCGCCCGGTTGCCAAAGCTGGATCGGGTTGCCTTCGGGATCGGCAGTTTTGGCAAAGCGGCCATTGGGATAGGTTTCAGGATCGATCTCCACCGCCGTGCCGCTCGCCCGCAATTGCGCCGCCATTTTATCCAGATCTGGGACCCGGAAATTGATCATCCATTGCAGCCGCATGTCGCCGAAATAGGACGTGTCTTGTGCAAATGGCGAGAACACGGTGGTCCCCGCCTCCGTTTCCCAAGCTGGCGCATCGTAGCTGTCGGGCACCAGCGCGACACCGAGAGTGTCACTGTACCATTTCGCCAGCCCCTTGGGGTCCTTTGCCCGGAAAAAGAAGCCGCCAATTCCAAGAGCACGTTCCATTGCCTTTTCTCCCTTCAGTCTGGTGTGTGTGTGTATCGTGACTTGGACGTCGCCGACCACCACCTATGCCGGGCGCCAGATGGCGAGGACAACGGCGGCCACGGCGGCGATGCGCATAGCGACGTACCAGGGCTCGAGCCGGGCGTACTGCGCCTTGATCTCTGGCGTCGCGGGTCCGGGACCTTCGGGCAATGCGGCGATCAAGGCGCCCAACTTCAGCGCGGGCGGCAGAATGAAAAGCACGATCGCAAGGACAGCGAACATGATCGCCTGTTTGATTCCGAGCCAGGTGTTTTGAAAGAACCCCCAATCGAGCAGCAATGCCATCGCCGTACCCGACGCGAAAGCCGTCAGCGTCGCAATGAAGACGATCAGGTCGGCGCGGTAGACCAGGCGGATGAGCGGCGCCTCCGCCGCTCCGCCGTCGCCCTTCATGAAGATGCGGCCGAGCCAGAGTTCGAAAAAGCCAAAACCGATCCACACGATGATCGCGAGAACGTGGATCGTCAACAGCGGTTCACGCCAAGTCATCTCTCGTCCCTCCCCAACCGGCCCGTTCGCCGCAGAGTGCGGCCACCTGATCGCGGAATCATGCTAGTTGGAACCCCGGCAGGTTGTCGAGCGTTATAAGACAACTGAAAGGATAACCTTATGACGCACGTGCATTACCATGTCGTCGAGCACGACGGCGGATGGACTTACAAAGTGGGCGACGTCTTCGCCGAAACCTATCCCACGCGAGCCGATGCCTTGGCCGCTGCCAATCAAGCTGCGAGCGAGCAGCGGGTCGAAACCGAGCCGCACGACATCGAGTTCGATGACAAGGAAGGCCACTGGCACATCGAACACTCCGACGGCACAGCGCCAGAGACAGACGTGCGTTGACGCTTGTTCAGTTTTGATCGTTAGTGAATTTGAGAAGAGGCGCGTGTTGCCTCTGGCTTAATTTCGTCCAGCACGTTGGCGCGCGCAAAACGTGCGATCTCGCGAGCGATTTCTTCGGGCGACAGGATGAAGTCGATATACCCGGTGTCGATGGCGCTTTCCGGCATGTCAGGCTGGGCCGCAGTTTCCGGCCTTTGCGCGATAGTTATTCCCCCGACTTCTTTGATGTCGC
>JANOFD010000633.1:0-6201 GCA_031413455.1 Rhodobiaceae bacterium | reverse complement strand
ACGAAGTTCGCGAAGCCCTCGAACAACGCTTCGGCCCCGCGACGTCCGCAAAATTCGTCTGGCGCCCACAAACCACAGTACCCGTCGACGGCGACGCCGCCGAAACACTACTCAAACTCCTGGACGCACTCGAAGACCACGACGACGTCCAGAACGTCTTCGCCAACTTCGAAATGTCCGAAGCAACGATGGCGAAACTCACGGCCTAGAAAAAATCTCTAGCGACCTATCCACCCTGGCTTTTGCGATGGCACAAAGTCAAAGCCGACGCTGTAGCGTTGAGATCGAAGTCTTTGGCGTCCGGCTCCATAACTTGCCGCAACCGGACAGCAGAGCTACTTTAATGTTCCTCAATTAGACGAAATGTGGCTCCCGTCTCGCCTTCCACACGCAACAGGCATCTTCCGGACTGCGAAGGTACATTCCATTGTGTTTTCAGATTCACAGAGGCTTCCTGCGACCCGCCGGCACAAGCAAGCCGGAACGATTTCACCTCACCGTTGATTTCGGCGAACGAGAACTTGGGGCGGAACATCTGGTGACGCCAAACCGCCGCTGACTCCAACAACGGATGTGTGGCCAGTGTGGCGCTAGTGACCAGTGGTTTTGGATTGCTCAGTGTTGCATCAATCGTCGCAATCATTTTCGCCGCCTTGCTCTCACCTAAGGCCGACGGCGAGTCAATCGTACGGAGTTGGTGAAAAGCGCACTTTGCCTCCGCAAGATTTCCCTGACGAACCTCGAGCTCCACTTGCGACGCGAAGGCAATGACCCGAAGCGATTTTTCCAAGTAAGCACCGTCTTCAATTACAGCATGACGTATATGAAACAAGGCGCGCTGCCAGTCACCTTTCTGTGCATACGCGATTGCGAGCATGAAAGACCCCATCGTCGTTTCGTATAAATTCAAGCGTGCTTTGAAAGCATCCTCCATTATGGCAATCGCCTCATCGTACCGCTTTCCTTGCAGTAACAACCTTGATCGATTGTATTGACGAATGAATTGCTCGTGGTTAGCTTCACGTCGCGGACCTCTCAGACGAAAGAGAACGGACAACTGATACAGAGATTGCTCGACAGCTAAGCCGTTTCTAGTCGCAGGTTTGTAGCGCCAAGATTCAACAGCTTTAACCGTTGACGCTATGAAGTCGCTCTGGCCCAATGCGTCCACGACCGTAATGCCGCGCACCGCGCCGTCAGAGCTGATGGCGTACTCCAACATTGCCCAACCCTCACTCCAGTTGTCTTCCGCCTCGCTCGGATAGCTTGGAGGCGGAACGAATGCCGGTTGTGCACTCGTGAAACCGGGAACATCGAGAGCGCCAAGTCCACATAACGATTTGAACGATTGCTCGTTGGCGTTTGCCGCTAAGGTCGTTGCGGCCCAACAACACATTGCAAGAAGCATTGGGACCAAATTTGTCGCTCGACAATTGCTAAAAAGC
Organism: Rhodobiaceae bacterium; assembly: GCA_031413455.1. GTDB lineage: Bacteria > Pseudomonadota > Alphaproteobacteria > Micropepsales > Micropepsaceae > SZUA-430. The sequence continues at coordinate 4,756 of JANOFD010000633.1, read as the reverse complement.
ATCCGCGTGCTCCGGTACAAATTATTCCTCAGATCATATAGTCAGGGTCCAGCGCAAAGTAACGCATGGAACTATTTGGAATTGTTGTCAATTGTAGTTCAATACCGTGCAGCCAAGGGGGATTTGGGAGGGATTCGGAGGCGCTGTATTAAATTACCTGAGGCGCGCGTCAGGTCATCCTCCCCTGGAACTGGGCCAAGCAAAATCATCGTCAAGCCCGCTGGCCCCCCTGACTCACCGGGCGCTTACGCCAATTGTCACTTTCCGCTTGCCATGCGCAAGAAAGTTCTATATATGTTCCTAAATCGGAGTGCGGCTGATTGCAAGGCCGTTCTTTCCGCTGCGACTTGAAGTTGTCAATATCCTGCCAAAACATCTGACGCGCGAGGCATTGGGTGGAGAACGGTCTGCGTGCCAGTTGAAAGCGCGACATCAAGCGCGGCCCGTGTGTACACAAGATACGCTCAATGTTACGGAGATTTCCGCAGATCTCCGCCAATGTGACGGTGTTACGGGTCACCAAACAAATTCCACCTTGTGCCAGCCGCTTGCACCCGGACAAATGGGACAGGACAAATAGGACGGGACAAATAGAACACTGTTCGGTGTCATATTGGTCTGACTGCAAGTTTTCCGTGTAACCCACTCTAAAGACTTTGTCATTTGCGCCTCTGCCCTTGGCCTTGGCCCCCTTTCGGGTTAGGGAAGTCTTGAGGCCTGCGGCGGTAGTGCCTTGGGTCAGCCCAATTTTCGACACGTTAGACTGGTTCAGTCGCGCGAATTTCCTCAATCAATGCAAGACCTTGAGGGAGGGGCAGGCGCACTTCAGTACGAGGGGAAGGAATATCCATGGAGTTTTCAGCGCTCGCATTTGCTCAAGACGCGCAGGCGATTTTTCACGCGCTTGTAACGTCGGCTGACCGTCTCCTCGATTTCGCCAACAGCGTTCAACAGCCGGCGCCCGCACCCCTCGACGCCCCGCCCTCGGCCGTACCTCTCGATCCCATCGAAATCACCCGCACCGGCGGCACCGAACCCGCCAACACTGAAATCGACATGTCGCCCGTCGCTCTGTTCATGAAGGCCGACATCGTCATCAAAGGCGTCATGGGCATTCTTCTATTGGCATCGTTCTGGTCGTGGGCGATCATTTTGGGCAAATGGATCCGGCTGACAACTGTGCGTGCACAAGCCGAGAAATTCGAACAGCTTTTCTGGTCGGGCCGCTCGCTCGATGACGTTTACGCCACCCTGCAGACGAAGCACGACCACCACCCGATGGCGCACGTCTTTGTCTCGGCCATGCGCGAATGGAAACGATCCTTCGAGGCGGGTCCGGTGTCCAGCGGGCTGATACCCAGCGTCAAGGACCGCATCGCCAAGGTCATGAACGTGACGATCGGCCGTGAACTGACGCGCCTCGAATCCTCGCTCGGATTTCTGGCGACCGTCGGCGTCAACGCGACCTTCATTGGCTTGTTTGGCACAGTGTGGGGCATCATGAACTCCTTCAGCCAGATCGCTGCAAGCCACGACACCTCGCTCGCCGTGGTGGCGCCAGGCATTGCCGAAGCCTTGTTTGCAACCGCGATGGGCCTGGTTGCTGCCATTCCGGCCTCCATCGGCTACAATCATTTGTCGACATCGGTCAACCGCATCGCCTCGCGCCTTGAAGGATTTTCCGAGGAATTCGCCGCCATCCTGTCCCGCCAACTCGACGAGAAAGCACGCTGATGGCGGGCCTCATCCACTCTTCAAGCCGCATGTCGCGAAATCGCATGCGTCCCAACTCGGACATCAACATTACGCCGATGGTCGATGTGATGTTGGTGCTGTTGATCATCTTCATGGTGACAGCGCCGTTATTGACTGCCGGCGTTCCGGTCGATCTGCCGAAGGCAAAGGCCAAACTCTTGTCGCAACAAGACAAGGAACCTCTCACAATCTCGATCGACCGGGCTGGGAAAGTGTTTCTGCAGGAAACTGAAGTGTCCGTTGAGGAACTGGTTCCACGACTGACCGCAATCGCAAAGAACGGTTACGATCAGCGTGTATTCGTGCGCGGCGACAAATCAGTCGACTACGGGACGGTCATGCGCGTGATGGGCGAACTCAACACCGCCGGCTTCAAGCGAATTGGTCTAGTAACAGAGCCTCCCCGTGGCCCAGCCAAGAAGCCGCAATAACACACCGGAGTCGCACTCGCTGTGGGGCGCGGCGATGTTGTCGGCTGTGTTCCACGCCGCAGCCCTCGCGGCTGCATTTTTCATCTGGCCAAGCCTGTCCCCGCCGATAGCACTGCCGTCGGACATCGTTCCAGTCGATCTTGAAGTTGCGGAACAAACAAATGTAACGCCGCAAGAACAGGCACCTGAGCCGCCGCCAGAGCCGCAACCCTTGCCCATACCTGAACTGCCTGAGGAACAATTGCAGGCAAGCACCGCGCCGCCGCCACCACCTCCCGAAGATGAGCTTGCTCTCGAAGAAGATAAAACCGAGCCGCCGCCGGAAGACATAAAGCCAGTCCCGCAGCCGCGCTTTGCCATGGCTGCACCACGCGCAAAGCCAAAACCTGAAAAGAAGAATGAAGATTTCGACATCGACAAGATCACAAATCTCGTCGACAAAATCGAAAAGCAAACGCCGAAATCCGAGACCAAGTCTGCACCGTCCCCGCCGCAGTCCAAACGGTCAACCGCTGGTGCCGGCGCGCAGTCGGCCATGACCGCAAGCGAAATCGACGCCTTCAAAAGCCAGTTGCGCAAGTGCTGGAACGTGCCCGTTGGCGCGCCCGATCCGGCGGCCTTGGTATTCCGCGTCCGGATTTTCCTGAATCCCGATGGTACCGTGGCCGCAGAGCCCGAATTGATCGATCAGGGCGGGATGGCCGACCCCCACTTCCGGGCGGCAGTAGACTCCGCCAAGCGGGCAGTGCACATCTGCAGCCCGTTTCAGTTGCCGGCCGAGAAATTTGCCTCCTGGAACGAAATTACGATTACATTCGACCCAACGAAAATGTCGGGCTATTAGGACTGACGATGAGGATGACAATGAAGAGTTTGAACGCGATGACACGAAGTGTTCTGGGTGCAATTGCCCTGGCTCTGACAATGGCCTCCACTCCCGCCTATGCGGCGCTCCAAATCAAACTGGATGAAGGTGTCGTTCAGCCGATCCCGATCGCGATCACGGACTTCACAGCGTCAAGTCCGCGCGACCAGCAAACAGCAGCTCAGGTTTCGGCCGTAGTCCGCGGAGACTTGGAACGGTCCGGTCTGTTCCTGCCGCTGGATCCAAAGTCCTACATTGAAAAAGTTTCAAGTTTCAGTGCCATCCCGCGTTTCGGCGATTGGCGCATCATCAAAGCCGAAGGTTTGGTCACCGGCCAGGCCACCCAGCTTGCTGACGGCCAGCTGCAGGTCGATTTCCGCCTCTGGGATATTTTTGGCGAGAAGCAGGTCGTCGGCATGAGTTTCAAGACGACGCCGGAAAACTGGCGCCGTCTGGGTCATCTCGTTGCCGACGCAATCTATGAACGTCTGACGGGAGAGAAAGGCTATTTCGATACCCGCGTGGTTTTCATCTCGGAATCGGGACCAAAAATCAAACGCCGTTATCGCCTGTCGATCATGGACCAGGACGGTGCAAACCCAAGCTTCCTGACCTCGGGCGACTACATCGTCTTGTCCCCGCGCTTTTCACCCACCATGCAAGCCATCACCTACATGTCGTACGAGCGTGCGATACCCTCGGTGTTCATCTTCGATCTGCAGACGGGTCAACGCGAAGTCATCGGCCAGTATTCCGGCATGACATTCGCACCGCGGTTTGCACCGGATGGCAATCGCGTGGTCTTTTCGTATTCTCGCGACAACAACATTGATGTCTACGTGGTCGACCTGCGCTCACGCAGACCCGTGCGCCTGACCAGCGACCCCGGCATTGATACGTCTCCGTCTTTCGCACCCGACGGTTCTCGCATTGTCTACAACTCTGACCGGGGTGGTTCGCCTCAACTCTACGTCATGGGCGCGGACGGATCAGGCCAACAGCGCATCTCGTTCGGTCAAGGCCGTTACACCACACCTGTGTGGAGCCCACGCGGAGACTTGATTGCGTTTACACGGCAATCTGGCCAAACCTTCTCGATCGGGGTCATGCGCCCGGATGGCCAAGGGGAAAGAATTCTTACCACCAGTTTTGCCGACGAAGGTCCAACTTGGTCGCCGAATGGTCGCGTGATTCTCTTCACGCGTACAACTGCTGGTCGAGGAAATGCCAGTGGCAACTCATCAATTTGGTCAGTCGACCTGACAGGACAAAATTTGAGGAAGGTCATAACACCCGGTGAGGCGTCGGACCCGGCTTGGTCGCCTTTAAATCGCTGAGGAATGCGATAACCATCACGTGAGTTTATGCTGAATTAGGGATAAGAGTCGCTGCAGAATTCACATTCCACCACTTGCCTATGCACGCCGCATAAGGGCAATGTGTAAGGGTCTTAGGGTATCGTTGGGTGCCGCGTCACGGGTGAGGGAGTTTGCCGAATGTTTCGAGTAACAAGTCCATTCAAAATTATGTGCATCGTCGCGCTGACCGCAGGCCTTACCGGATGTTCGTCGTCCGAGAAAGAAGCGCCAGCCGTTTCAACCGCTCAGCCATCCGCCTCCAGCATCAAGCCCGGTTCGGCCGATGACTTCCGCGTCAATGTCGGGGACACTGTATTTTTCGATGTCGATCAGCACTCTATTCGCGC
>JANOFD010000632.1:0-8513 GCA_031413455.1 Rhodobiaceae bacterium | reverse complement strand
AGGCTCGGCGGCGATGGCGCGGGCAAGCCCTACGCGTTTTTGCATGCCGCCGGAGAGTTCGGACGGCGAGAGTTCGCCGACCTCGGGGCCAAGACCCACTTTCGCAAGCTTCGCCAAGGCGATGTCTTTGGCTTCAGTTCGGCCCAGGCCTCGGCCCTGAATCAGGGCAAACGCGACATTCTCCCAAACTTTCAAACTGTCAAAGAGCGCTGCGGACTGGAACAGCATCCCGAACTTGCGGTTGACCTTTTCGCGCGCGCTGCCGCCCAGGCGCGTGACTTCCACGCCATCGACCTTGATTGAGCCTTTGTCAGGCGTGACGAGTCCCAAGACGCTTTTGATGGTAACCGACTTGCCAGTGCCAGAGCCGCCGATGATAACCATAGACTCGCCGGGCATCACCGTGAGGTCAAGCCCGTCGAGCACGACCTTGGCGCCGAAGCGTTTGAAGACGCCTTTGGCTTCAATTTTCGGCGTCATCGTCCGCCCCCGAAGAACATCATCGTCCGCCCCCGAAGAACATCGCGGTCATGACGTAATTCGCGGCCAGGATCAGGATTGCTGCCGACACGACGGCGTTGGTGGTCGCCGCGCCCACACCTTGCGCGCCACCCTTTGAGTTGTAACCGTGGAAGCACCCCATCAGCGCAATAATAAATCCAAACACGGCGGCCTTATAAAGGCCTGACGTCACGTCGCCAGTTTCAAGTCCGTCTACGGTGTTTTTCAAATAGATCGCGGAATTGAAGTCGAGCGAGTAAACGCCCACGACCCAGCCGCCCATGACGCCGATGATGTCGGCGATCGCAACCAGAATCGGCATGGTGAGGACCGCAGCGATCAAGCGCGGCGCGACGAGGTACTTGAACGGATTGGTCGAGAGCGTGACCAGAGCATCGATCTGTTCCGTCACGCGCATCGTACCCAGCTCTGCCGCGATTGCGGCCGAAACTCGACCAGCGACCATCAATCCGGCCATCACGGGGCCAAGTTCTCGCGTAATACCTAGCACCACGATCTGCGGCACCAGACTCTGGGCGCCGATGTCGCTGCCGATGAAAATCTGCAGAGCCAGGGCGCCGCCGGTGAAGAACGCTGTCAGGCCCACCACTGGCAGCGAGAAATATCCGATGCGCATCATCTGCTGAAAGATCAGGCGCAAATAAATCGGCGGCGTGACCACGGCGGGCACAGCTTTCGAGGCAAAGATAAAAATGCTCCCAATCTCGCCAAACAGCGCAATGAAGAAGCGGCCTATAAGGGCGAGTGGGTTCATCAATCAAAGCGCCCCTGTGTAGTGGCGCGCAATGCGCGCGCCCAACCGCGTAAAGATTTCGTAGGGAAGCGTGCCGGCGGCTCGCGCCAATTCATCGACCGGCTGGCTGGGTCCAATGAACTCCACTGGCGCTCCGGGCCGTGCGGCCACGTTGGGACACTCCGTGACGTCGAGCGTGACTAAATCCATCGATACGCGTCCGACTATTGGGCATTTAATTCCGCCAATCACACCATGCCCCCTATTCGATAGCGACCGCATCAGACCGTCAGCATAGCCTAACGCGGCAATGCCAAGACGGCGAGCCCCGCTTGCGACGTAAGTCGCTCCGTATCCGACGGAATCTCCTCTGTCAATTGAACGCACTTGTAGCAGAGGAGCAGTTAATGTGGCCACACCACGCATTGGATTTTCGCCGGATTTTCTTGGGTTTCCGCCATACAACGCAATACCGGGGCGCACCAAGTCAAAGCTGTAATCGGACCCCAAAAAACAACCTCCAGAGGCAGACAGGCTGGCCCATGCCGAAGGGAATCGTTTTGCCATGGCCCTGAAGCCAACGAGCTGATCCCGGTTTTTAAGCTCTGCCGGGTCATCGGAGCAGGCGAGATGGCTCAGAATCAAGGCTGGCGCCGCCGCTGGCGTGATCTCATTCAATTCCATTGCCGAGAAACCCAGGCGCGACATGCCGGTGTCGAGGTGAAGCGCATAAGGCGTGCGCAGTCCGCTCTTCAACCACGCGTCAAGCTGGTGCGGGCTCGAGAGTACAGGGGACAGCTTGTGCGCGGCGAAGTCGTTGACCTGGGCACTGCTAAATCCGTTCAGGACGAATAGGGTTGCGGCCGGTAAATTGGGGCGAAGCTCTGCCGCCTCTTCAGCATGGGCGGTAAAAAAGGCCTTGCAGCCAGCCGCTGCAAGGGCCTGGGACACGGGCTTTGCCCCCATGCCATAGGCATCGGCCTTCACCACGGCGGCGACTTCAGCGGGCTTTGCCTGAGCCTGAATCAAGCGAAAGTTTTCGACGATCGCCAAAAGGTCGATTGTAAGCGTTGGACGGGTAAGGGAGTAGCTCATCTCTTCCCGCGCGTACCACAGAACGCCCTGCAAAACCAATTAAAGGGACTAGCGTGTTTGTGCAGGCAGGCTGTCCTCGTGGGCCAGATCGAAGAAGCGGGTGTACTGCTTTTCGAACGCGACCTCGATCTTCGCAGTCGGACCGTGGCGGTTCTTTTCGACGAGAATGTCGGCGAGATGGGAAATGCGGTCCATTTTGGCCTTGTGGTCGGCGTATTCCGGGCTGGTGTCGGAAGGGGCCTTTGTCTCCAGGTAATAGGCCTCACGGTAAACAAACATCACCTGGTCGGCGTCCTGTTCGATCGAGCCTGATTCACGAAGGTCGGCAAGCACCGGGCGTTTGTCGTCGCGATTGTCGACGCCGCGTGAGAGCTGCGACAAGGCGATGACCGGCACGGCAAGTTCTTTGGCCAGAGTCTTTAGACCCTTGGTGATTTCTGTCACTTCCTGAACGCGGTTCTCGTTGCGCTTTGAGCCCGATCCAGCAAGCAATTGCAGATAGTCGACAACGATCAGACCCAGATCGCCCGAACGCTTGAGGCGGCGCGCCCGGCCTGCGACCTGGGCGATGGCCAAGCCGCCGGTGTCGTCGATGAAAAGCGGCAGGCGTTCGAGTTCCGTTGCGACCTGAATGAGGGAGCTCATCTCACGCTCGTCGATTTTTCCGCGCCGGATTTTACTGCCCGACACTTGCGCCTGCTCGCCGATGATACGTGTCGCCAATTGTTCGGCCGACATTTCCAGCGAGAAAAACGCAACACGCCCGCCCGACTTGCCTTCGGTGCGCGACCATTCGCGCGCGACGTGAAAAGCGATGTTGGTGGCCAGCGCGGTTTTACCCATGCCGGGACGCCCGGCAATCACGATAAGGTCGGACGGCTGCAAACCGCCCAGCAGATTGTCGAGATCCTTCAGGCCAGTGGCGATACCGGTAATGTGGCTTGGCGATTTGTAAGCACGTTCGGCGAACTCGACGGCGCCGGTAAGGGCCTGGCGGAAGGACTTGAAGCCACCACCAAAGCGGCCTTTCTCGGAGATTGTGTAGAGCTGCTTTTCTGCTTCCTCGATTTGCTCGGCGGGCGACAGATCAACCGGTGGATCGTAAGCGGTGTTGACGATTTCCTCGCCGACTTTGATCAGATGACGCCGTTGCGCCAAATCGAAAATCATGCGGCCGTAGTCAGATGAATTGATGACGGACGGAGAGAAACGTGAAATTTGTGCAAGGTAGTCAGCACCGCCAACTTCCTGCATTGCCGCATCAAGCGAAAAATACGGACGCAAGGTCACCGGCGAGGCGAGTTGGCCTTTTCTGATGACGCGTGAAATTGCTTCGAAGATGCGCTGATGCAGTGGTTCGTGGAAATGTTCAGGCTCAAGGAACCCCGAAACGCGCTCAAACGCGTCGTTGTTGATGAGGATGGAACCGAGAAGCGCTTGCTCCGCTTCGACGTCGAATGGCGTCTGGCGGAATCTTTCGGCAGCATCGGTTTTGATGGCAACGGCAAGTGTCATGGTTTCTTTATCAACGCCATTGAGACGAGGTTCGCAATCAACTCATGCGCGTTATCAACAATAGAAATTTGCGTGGGACTTGCGATATTCAACGATACGATCCCTTGACAAAATCGCCGAAGTGATTCGCGCTGGGCTATATTAGAAAAATTTCACACTGCGCGTCAGATTGAACGGCTCGCGAGTGCTTTTTCGGCGGCTTCGAATGGCAATAAAACGCAAGTGTGCCGACTTTTGTGTTCGCGCACGGGGGCAAAAATACCAAATACCGACCATTTGCCTGATGGTGGTTCCGCGCCGTCTTTTAGCATTGAAATAATTTTCACTTTGATGAGCGACAAAGAGTCCGCAGTTTCGCCTGGCGCATGTGCCGACAGCATCGCGGCGGCGGCTTGTGTAAGGACACAGGCTTTCGTGTCATGGCGGCAATCATAGATTTCATGGGTTGGGTCGATGGCGAATTCAACCGTCACCCGGTCGCCGCACATTGCGTTGTTGACTGTCGCGCAGCGCTTCGGCTCGGGCAGTGTTCCCGCGCGGCTGGCGTCGGCGGCCCAACGCAGCAACTCTTTGGCGTAAAGATCTTCACTCATGATTTGAACTCGGCTTCCAATGCCGCAAACGCAGCCGGAGTATCGGCGTCTGCTAGCACGCCTGCATCATCCATCTCCACCTCATATACGGCGTCGGCGTATGCCGAAAGCAGCGCGCGTGCACCGGTGTCGCCTTCCGTGTGAAGCATGTCTTCAAAATAGGCGTGAGCAAAGAGTACGGGATTGCCCCGCTTGCCTTGGTATGTGGGCACGATGATGCACCGGCTTTCGGCTGGGTTAAAGGCATCGATAAGGTTGGCGATCGACTGTCCTGTGACAGCAGGCATATCGCCCAAGCAAATCAGCACACCATCGCAATCAGCGGGCAGTGCTGACATTCCAGCCTTCAACGACGTGGAAATTCCCACGGCGTAACGCGGATTGTGCACAAAAGTCACGGCTTGGCCGTCGAGCGCCTGTGTCACGGCGCCAGCTTCATGACCGGTCACCACAATTATACCTGTGACTTTACTGGCACGCACCGCCGATACCGTTCGCAAGATCATGGGTTCGCCGCGCAGGTCGAGCAAAAGCTTGTTGGCGTCACCCATTCGGGTTGACCTGCCCGCAGCAAGGACGATGGCAGAAATGTTCGATGCCCGCTGGGCAATTGGCCTACCGGTCTCGCGCGGCTGGGGGCGCGACGGTATCTCTTTGAGCAGTCCGCCCACACCCATCGCCATGATGTCTGACGGTGTCACCGTAAGGCCCGCACAGAGCCGCTGAAGCACGAAATCCAAACCGTTGAGTTTCGGCGAACGCGCGCAGCCGGGCAAGCCGATGACGGGAATTGAACCCAACGTGCCCATCAACAGCAAATTGCCAGGGTCGACCGGCATGCCGAAATGCACCAGCGTTCCACCAGCCGAGACTATTCCTTCGGGGACAGTGTCGGCGCGGTCGATTGTGGCGGCCGCACCAAAGATCAAAATCATGTCCGGCTTGCGTGTCGCACACGCTAACACTGCGGCGGCTATGGATGTGGCATCGTGCGCGCAGCGGGTCTCGTGATCGATTTTGCTGCCCAAGCCTTCGGCTCGCGCTTCAATCACCGCCCGGTTTTTATCGAGCAATGATGCCTTCAGTCCCGGCAGGGTGGTGGAGATCAGTTCGATGCACCGCGGGTGAAAACCCGCAGTGTCAATGACCGCACTTCCGTCGCGCGCGATTGCCGTCACGGCGTCGACCGCCCATGCCGGCGCAGCAAACGGAATGATCTTGATCGTGGCCAACATTTGCCGGCGCTCGACCCGTTCAAAAGGTGCAAGCGTGGCGATGGTGATGCTCTCGTGCACAGCGTTGATCGCGTTAACGCGCGCGGCGTCTACGAGTGCAAGACCATGTCCATCCGCATAGAGATTGGTGCGGCCAGTGTGTGCAGTGGATATGGTGACACCCGCGCCGCGCACCGCATCTGCGATGCGCTGTGCGGCGTCATCTTCCCAGACGTCTTCCGTTTCAAGCCGCGCCACCATGACCGCAGCGATCCCAGTGCGCGCCAACACGTCAACGTCGGTTGGCGACAGCACCCGGCCTTTCTTGAAATTCGACTCAGCGGCCACAACGCTGTGGGCCAGGATCGTGCCTGATGCGTCCCGCACGGGGATTTGACCGAACTTCATTTGCGCAGGCGCTCGATGATCTGCGCCATGATCGAGACCGCGATCTCAGCGGGAGAAATTGCGCCGATGTCCAGGCCCACAGGTCCCTGAATACGTGCGACTGCGGCGTCGTCAAATCCAGCAGCTTTCAGCCGCGCCAAGCGAGCGGCGTGTGTTTTCTTCGATCCCAGGGCGCCGACGTAGAAGGCGCTCGACCTCAGCGCGGCAAGCAGCGCTGGATCGTCGAGTTTCGGATCGTGGGTCAGGGTTACAACAGCCGTGCGCCGGTCCAGCGGCAGTTCTGCCAAAGCCTCGTCAGGCCAGGCCGTGATGAGATGCAGATTGGGAAACCGTTCGCTCGTCGCAAATGCCGTTCGGGGGTCAATCACAGTGACCGTGAATCCCGACAGGGCAGCGATTTGACTCAGCGGTTGGGCGATGTGGACCGCGCCGACAATATAGAGCGTGGGTGGAGAATTGAATACATTGAAGAACCAGGCCACGCTGTCAATGATGACGGTGGAACTCTGATCACGCTGTGCGGCGGCGAGGGCAGATTGATCGACCTCACCGGGGGCGGCATCGTTCGTGTTGATGAGCCACTGTTCACCAGTGTCCAGCCTGGTTGCCAGAACCACACTTTTTCCACTGGCGACAGCGAGCGATAAAGTTGCGAGTGTTTGGCGGTTCACTTCAGTCTATCCGTTCGACGTAAATTTCGATTTGCCCACCGCATGCCAGTCCGACGTTCCAGGCCTGGTCGTTGGAAACGCCGAACGCCAGTGTTCGCGGTTTGCCGTCGGCGATCGCGTCAACGGCTTCTGCAATGACAGCGCCTTCCACACATCCGCCAGAGACAGAGCCCACAAACGTGCCGTCTGCGCGCACCGCAATTTGGCTACCCGCCGGCCGCGGCGCCGAGCCCCAGGTTTTGATGACGGTCGCCAGCGCCACCTGATGGCCCTGATTCAGCCAGACCTCTGCGGTCTGCAGAACATTGTTGTGGTTCATGCTCATGCGGCGCGTGCCTTCACCTCTTTCAGCAGGCCGGTGCCTGATGGGTTGCTCAATGCCTCAACCAGATTGGCCATGCTCAGAAGATTGTGAACCGGCCGCAATTCGTCAACATGTGCAATCAGTGTTTTCACACCCGAGGCTTTGGGTGAAAATTCGTCGTAGCGCAAAAGCGGGTTCAACCACACGACGCGCTTTGCCGAATGATGCAGTCGTGAGGCCGCCGCATCAAGTGACGCGATGTCGTCACGTTCCAACCCGTCCGTGATCAGCAACACGATGGCGCCCTGGCCCAGCACGCGCCGGGACCAATCCCGATTGAACTTCTTCAGCGCATCGGCGATGCGTGTGCCGCCATCCCAATCCGGGGTCAGCGCGGCAGCATGTGCGAGAGCGTCATCAGGATCACGCAAGCGCAGCGCCCGCGTCACATTTGTCAGCTGCGTACCGAACAGAAATGTGTGGGTGGCAGCACTTCGCACATGCGTCAAGCCGTGCAGGAAATGCAGGCACATGCGCGCGTAGGTGCTCATCGAACCACTGATGTCGCACAGAATAACAAGCGGGGGCTGCCGCGTTTGGCGCCGTCGGCGCTCCAGACGAACAATGTTGCCGCCGGTCTTCAGGGACTTACGCAAGGTGCGCCGAAGGTCAAAGCGTGTGCCGCGCTGGGCTGGTTCGGTGCGGCGGGAGAGGCGTGCAGGGAGTGACCATTTCATGCGCGCCAGCAATTCTTTCGTCCGGCTAATCTCGATTGCCGACATTTGCTCGAAGTCCTTCGCGGCAAGCACTTCGTCGATCGACGAAGTCTGTCGTGCGTCAAGTTCGAGTGTAGTCTTACTTTCTTCATGCCGCGAGCGCATGCCTGCGTGCAGGGCTTCTTCAACGCGACGGGCGCCGGGAGTTGATGCACGCTCGCGCGCTGGCATGGGGACCTGTGGCAGGAGTGATGCCAACGCTTTGTTGAATAATTCGGGGTCACGCCAAAAGGCTTCGAAGGCCTGGTCGAACAATGGCCGCTGTCCTGGCTGCGTGACGAGGGTTGCAAAAAGCGCTGAGCGGACATCGTCGCGTCGGGTCAGACCTGTCGTTGCAACGGCGCGCAGAGCCTCGACAATTTGTCCGCTGCCCAAGGGAAAGCCGGCGCGGCGAAGTGTGCGCGCGAAATGAACGATGTTATCTGCGATCATACCCATGAGCTATTCTGCCGCGTCGCGTGCGCGGTTGAGCAGCCGCTCAAGTTCCGTGCCGCGAAATTTCGCCAGATCATCCTGATACTTCAGCAAAACGCCCAACGTTGACTGCACGACCTCAGGTGTCAGGGCAACCACATCCAGCGCCTTCAAGGCATTGGCCCAGTCGAGTGTCTCGGTTCAGGTCCATGGCTCGTGGTGGGATGACCGCTTGCAATATTGGATCGGTGCATACAACGGAGCAGGC
>JANOFD010000631.1:0-2224 GCA_031413455.1 Rhodobiaceae bacterium | reverse complement strand
GGGCGCGGCATGATGCCAGACGGCACCTCGCGCTTCTCACTCAACGGCCGGCCGGTGCTGCATTATATGGGTTGCTCGACGTTTTCGAATTTCACTGTGCTCCCGGAAATAGCACTCGCCAAAGTGCGAAAAGACGCGCCTTTCGACACCATCTGCTACATCGGCTGCGGCGTGACTACCGGCATCGGCGCCGTCATTTTCACCGCCAAAGTCGAGCCCGGCGCCAATGTCGTCGTCTTCGGCTTGGGCGGCATAGGCCTCAATGTCATTCAAGGCGCGAAACTCGCGGGCGCGGATATGATCGTGGGCGTCGACGTTAATCCGGCGCGCGAAGCGCTAGGCCGACGCTTCGGCATGACACATTTTGTCAATCCGAAAACCGTGAGCGGCGATCTTGTCGGCCACCTGGTCGAGCTCACCAAGGGCGGCGCCGACTACAGCTTCGAATGCGTCGGCAACACAACGCTCATGCGCCAGGCACTGGAGTGCTGCCACAAAGGTTGGGGCAAATCGACCATCATCGGAGTCGCGGGCGCCGGCCAGGAAATCTCGACCCGTCCGTTTCAACTGGTGACGGGCCGCGTCTGGCAAGGCTCGGCCTTCGGCGGCGCGCGCGGTCGCTCCGATGTCCCCAGAATTGTTGACTGGTACATGGACAAAAAGATCAACATCGACGATCTCATTACGCATCGTCTGCCGCTGGAACGCATCAACGAAGGCTTCGACCTCATGGCGGCGGGCCAGTCCATCCGCACGGTTGTGGTTTACTGATCGAACTTTTTCAGCAGCCGACGCAACAGCGTGTTGAACCGTGCCGGTTGCTCCAAGCTCGGCAGATGCGCCACGCCCGGCATCACCGTCACCCGCGCCTGGGACGCGACATGGCTCAAGCGGCGGCTGCGCTCATTGATGTGGGGGAAATCGAGCGCGCCTGAGACAAACTCAATCGGCATCCTGAGCTCGCCGAAACGCACATTGGCATTGACCGCTCCCGTCTCCTGACCCGTAGCGCCCGCGCGCAACGCCATTCCGTTCATGTCCAGAAACAACGCGCGTACAGTGCCGCCAACCCGCCCCTCTTTCTCAGCCGGCCCATCCAGCCATGCATGCGCCTCCAGCCGGTTCAACCAATCTATGTCCCCGTAGGGTTCGGCCTTGTCGATCTCATCAACAAGCTTCTGGATCTTCGCCGGATAAGTCTCGGGCTCAGGCGCCCTGCTGATGGCACCCAGGAGTCGATCGTGGGGTCGGTCTCCTCAGGTCGATACCCAAACCCCGCCTGGTAGCCGCTGTTCCACCAGCGCGCGTTCGTGACCAGATCCCAGTCCCAGACGGCGTCGTTCGTGGCCCGGGCCACGATCTGGAAACGCTCGTGACTGACCCTCGCCGATTCCTCCGCCAGCCGCAACCGCGCCTCGCGCCCGACCAGTTCGCGCGTGTGGCGGCACAGCTCCAATTGCGCCATCACCTGGCGGCTCAACGCAGACAACGCGTCCAGCTGAGACGATCTCAACTGGCGCGGCACGTGGTCGATGACGCAGAGGGTGCCGAGTGCATGGCCCTCCGGCGTGACGAGCGGTGCGCCGGCATAGAAGCGAATATGCGGCTCGCCGGTGACGAGCGGATTGTCCGCGAAGCGTTCGTCCAGCAGGGCGTCCGGCACGATGAACAGGCTCGGCTGCAGCACGGCGTGCCCGCAGAAGGACGCCGCACGCGACGTCTCCGAGATCAGGACGCCGATCTTCGACTTGAACCACTGGCGCTGTTCGTCGACGAGGCACATCAGCGAGACAGGCACTTCGCAGATGTGTGCCGCCAGTGCCGTCAGATCGTCAAGAGCCTGTTCAGGAGGGGTGTCGAGCACGTCGTACTGACGCAGCGCTTCCAGGCGTCGTGCCTCGTCAGAGGGTCGTAGCGGTTCCTGCATTGCCGTCTGGTCCGTCCACGTGGTCCGGCGGTGGTCTGGTCTGGGTTCCTTGGGGAAAGGAACGTACATCGTGAGGAAGGTGGGGCTCTTCCGCGCGACTGCTATTGGGATGAGTATGGAGCCTGATGGCAAATTTGCAAGCGCCAATTCGCGCCACGAGCGCGGAGAGTGCCTTGATGGACCGCTGGCGACACACCATCCACCTCGCAGGGCGCCGCCGTGTGCGGATCCGGCTCATCTGCATCGTCTCGACTCGTGCGGGTCGTGACGCCTGGATGCGTCCGGCTTCAGCCGGAC
>JANOFD010000630.1:0-2550 GCA_031413455.1 Rhodobiaceae bacterium | reverse complement strand
CTTCCGTCGAAGCAAAAGATTACATTTCTCGATACGCCTGGCCATGCCGCGTTCACCGCGATGCGGGCGCGCGGTGCGAAAGTGACCGACATTGTCGTGCTTGTCGTAGCTGCGGATGACGGCGTCATGCCGCAAACGATTGAAGCGATCAATCATGCGAAGGCGGCGAATGTACCGATCATTGTGGCGATCAACAAGATTGACAAGCCTGGTGCCACACCTGACCGGGTGCGTACCGAGTTGTTGACCTATGAAATCGTGGTTGAGTCGATGGGTGGCGAAACCCAAGCCATTGAAGTTTCGGCGACAAAGAAACTCAATCTCGACAAACTTGAAGAAGCGATTTTGCTTCAGGCCGAAGTTCTGGATCTGAAAGCCAATCGCAACCGGCCCGCATCTGGCGCGGTCGTTGAAGCGAAGCTTGATAAAGGCCGTGGGCCGGTTGCAACCGTTCTGGTGGCGCGCGGCACGATCAAGGTCGGCGATATTGTTGTTGCTGGTGCCGAGTGGGGGCGTGTGCGCGCGTTGGTCAACGAACGCGGCGAACAAGTTCCCAGTGCCGGACCGTCTGAACCCGTCGAAATTCTTGGTCTTTCTGCTCCTCCGGAAGCCGGTGATGATTTTGCCGTGGTTGAAAACGACAGCCGGGCGCGTGAAGTGGCCGATTTCCGGGCACGCAAAAAGCGTGATGCGCGGACGCGGGCTGGCGGGCGGGCGTCGCTCGACCAAGTGTTGGCTGCCAAAGGCGTGGGTGAAGCCAAATATCTGCCGCTGGTGGTCAAATCTGACGTGCAGGGCTCGGTGGAGGCTATTTCAGCAGCGCTGTCTCAGTTGTCAACCGTAGAAGTCAAGGCGCAGGTGCTGCATGCCGGTGTCGGTGGCGTCACACAAAGCGACATCATTCTGGCGCGAGCGTCAGGTGCGCCGATCATCGCTTTCAACGTGCGCGCCACGGCTGAAGCGCGGGATATGGCCAAGCGCGATGGCGTCGAAATTCGTTACTACTCGATTATCTACAACATCATTGACGATATTCGGTTGGCGATGTCGGGTCTGTTGTCGCCGACGTTGCGCGAGAATTTCCTCGGTTATGCTTCGATCCTTGAAGTCTTCAACATTACGAAGGTTGGCAAGGTCGCAGGCTGTCAGGTGACTGAAGGCAAGGTGTTGCGTGGCAACAAAGTGCGTTTGTTGCGTGACAATGTCGTGATCCACGAAGGGACGCTGTCGACTTTGAAGCGCTTCAAGGATGAAGTGAAGGAAGTTGTCACAGGTCAGGAATGCGGCATGGCCTTCGAGAACTATCAAGACATCCAAAAAGGCGACCAGATCGAGTGCTTCGAGGTCGAAACTGTGAAGCGGTCGCTCTAAGGACTTATAGAAGCCTCGCTGCTCATGGCTCGTAAACCTGAAAAACCAAATCGTGGCCCCAGTCAACGCCAGTTGCGTGTTGCCGAAGAAATCCGGCACATCCTGGCGAATGCACTGATGCGCGGTGAGTTGAGAGATCCGGTTCTGACGGGCATATCAGTGACGATTTCCGAAGTGCGCATTAGCCCGGATCTGAAAAATGCGACTGCGTATGCCATGCCTTTGGGCGGGGCGCTCATCGGCGAGGTGCTGAAAGCGCTCAACAGGGCGGCACCTTTTCTGCGGTCCCAGGTTGGGCAGTCCATGCAACTGCGATACGCTCCGGCGTTGACTTTTGTTGAAGATAAATCTTTTCAGGAAGCTCATCATATTGAAGAGCTCTTGCGTTCAGACAAAGTCGCACGCGATTTGAGAAGCAAAGGCGATCCGGACGATGGGGAAGCGTAAGGGCGATCCGGTGCATGGCTGGCTCATCCTTGATAAGCCAATCGGAATTACCTCAACAAAAGCACTTTCGATTGCGCGGCGATTGTTGAATGCGAACAAAGCCGGGCACGCTGGGACGCTCGATCCATTGGCTGATGGTGTCTTGCCGCTGGCGTTCGGCGAAGCGACCAAGACGGTCCCCTTCCTTGTTGAGGCGCGCAAGACATACCGGTTCACAGTGCAATGGGGCGCTGAAACGACGACTGATGACAGCGAAGGCGCCATCACGCGAACCAGTGAATTGCGCCCGTCATTCGACGAAATCGTTCGCGCGTTGCCAATTTTTGTTGGACGGATTCTTCAAACGCCACCCGTGTATTCAGCCATCATGGTGGACGGAGAGCGCGCCTATGACCTGGCGCGTGAAGGAGCGGTGGTCGTGCTTGAGCCGCGCCCAACCCATATTCACCGGCTGGAGATCGTGGGCACACCGGCGCGGGATCAGAGCGTGTTTGAGATGATGTGCGGCAAAGGGACCTATGTGCGCGCGTTTGCTCGCGATATTGGGCGTGTTTTGGGCTGTTACGGTCATGTGGCGGCACTTACGCGGCTGGCGGTTGGGCCGTTCGAGCGCGCTTCGGCGATTTCGCTGGAAATGCTTGAGAATTCTGCTAAAGACGGCGCCGCCAAGCGCAACCTTTTGCCGCTTGCGACCGTGCTGGACGACATCCCGGCATTGGCCGTAACGGAGCA
>JANOFD010000629.1:0-9816 GCA_031413455.1 Rhodobiaceae bacterium | reverse complement strand
CGGTCGCCGCGCTTGACGCCTTGGCCCTTCAGAACATTGGCGAACCGGCATACGTCCTCGTGCAGCTGTTTGTACGTGATGTGTTTGGAATCCTTCGGATCGTCGCCCTCCCAAATGATCGCCGTCTGTTCGCCCCGCTTCTCAAGATGCCGGTCGATGCAATTGGCGCTGACATTGAGCGCGCCGTCTTCATACCAACGCACGTATAGATTCTCGGCGTCGAATGAGACGTTCTTGACCTTTGTATAAGACTTGAGCCAATCGAGGCGCTTGCCCTGCTCGCGCCAAAACGCGGCCGGGTCGGCGATCGAGGCCTTGTAAAGGTCCTGATACTTGGCATCGTCGACATAGGCGCGCTTTACCCAGTCTGCGGACACTGGGATCAGTTGATCGGTCATGGTAGGGCCGTCTCCTCGCGAGATATATTTACTGGAGTATGTGGGCGAATGCACCGTCGGGGCAAGCGCCACAATCCAAAGGTAACGTGCAATGGCGAAGACTTCTGCTGAATATCAACCGTCGATGAGTGACGAGGCCGTAAAGACCAAGACTGGTAAGGCCTGGCTGCAGTGGTTTGCAGCCCTCGACAAAATCGGTGCGAGCAAACTTCCGCATGCGCAGATTGCAGCACTTCTGCATGCAAAATTTGGCGTGCCCGGCTGGTGGTCGCAGATGGTGACCGTCGAATACGAACGCGCTCGCGGACTACGCGCCAGAAATCAATTGCCCGGCGGCTACTCCATGAGCGCGTCAAAGACATTGCCCGTCGCTCTCAAGACGCTCTATCGCAAAATTTCCGGCACAAAGAGCCGCGCCCGCTGGTTCCCGGCGGGTAGTTTCCAGATAACTTCGATGACCGATCAGAAGTATTTTCGAGCCAAATGGGTCGGCGGCACACGGCTTGAAATCAATGTCTATGCCAAGGGCGGCGGCAAATCTCAGATCGCGGTCCAACACTCTAAGTTCGAGGACGCCAAATCGATGGAGGCGATGCGCGCCCAGTGGAAAACGGCACTAGGCCGACTAACGAGCCTAACTTCCTGATCGATCGCCCGTTTCGCTTAAAACCTTGTCAGTATGCTCCCCCACTGTCGGAGGATCGAGCCGGATCGAGCAAGGCGATTTCGAGAATTTGAGTCCAGGCTTCATCGTGCGATAGCGCCCCTCGCTCGCAATCTCGCGCTCCTCGAAGAACCCGGTCGCCTTGAAATGCGGATCGTCGAACAAGGTCGACATTTCGTTGGCGCGCATCGCCGGAATATGATGCTCGGCGCACAGTTCCATCCATTCTTCCGTCGAGCGCGTCGCCGCCGCCTCGCACATCATGCCGTAATACGCATTGACGCGCGCCTTGCCGCCCGAAGCCGACAAGAACCGCTCGCTATTGTAGGCGTCAGCAATGCCGCCCAGTTCAAGGAACTTGACCGACCCTTCGCGGCTCGCCGGCAGCACCACAAGATACCCGTCCTTCGTCTTGTAGGGTTTGCGATGCGGCGTGATCGAAGTCGGATGTCCGAATTTGCCGGGCACATCGGGATAAGTGTGTCCCCAAATGTGTTCCGCCTGAATGAACCCGGTAAATGTTTCCAGCATCGGCACTTCGACGAACTGGCCCTCGCCCGTTCGCGAGCGGTGTTGCAGCGCCGCCAGCGTGGCGATCACTGCAAACAGCCCGCACGTCTTGTCGGCGATGATCGAAGGAAACGGGCGCAACTCCTTGTTGCCGTCCGACAACGGCAACAGATCGCACGCCCCCGACGCCGCCTGGATCAAATCGTCGAACGCTTGTCGCCCGTTATAGGGGCCGCCCGATCCGTAACCGACGGCCTCTACGTAGACGATATCGGGCTTCAGCGCCGCGACTTCGGCGTAACCAAAGCCCAACCGCTTCATCGCTTCGGGCCGCATATTGTGAATGAACACATCGCCAGTGCGCACCAGTTTGCGCAGCGCCTCTTTGCCGTCGCCGCTCTTCAGATCGAGCGCCACTGATCGCTTGTTGCGATTGAGCGCCACGAACAGCGGACCCATGTTCTCCGACTTCGGCGCCTTGCCTTGATTGCGCTGCCGGTCGCCGCCCCCAGGCTCTTCGACCTTAATCACATCAGCACCAAGATCCCCCAACGTTTGCGTGGCATAAGGGCCCAACACGAACTGGGTCAGGTCGATCACCCGCACCCCACGCAATGGCCCGCTCGCGGGCGACGATTTCGCTGTCATATCCTCACTCTATACTTGAATGGTCTAACAGGCTTACCCTAGCCGCTTCATCGCGTGAATCTCCAGAGGTCTGTATGCAGCTGCACCAATCCGCGTGGCCGGAAATCGAAGACTACCTCAAGAAATCGACCGGCATTATCGTGCCCATCGGCTCGACCGAACAGCACGGCCCCAACGGCTTGCTCGGCACTGATGCAATCTGCCCCGAGTTCATAGCCAAACGTGCGGGCGACGAAAGCGGCATCTTGATCGGCCCGACCTTCAATGTCGGTTCGGCCCAGCATCATCTGGGCTTTCCCGGCACCATCACGCTCAGGCCCTCCACGATGATTGCCGCAATGCAGGATTGGACCTCCTCGCTCATGCGCCACGGCTTCGACCGCATCTATTGGTTCAATGGTCATGGCGGCAACATCGCCCCGGTTCAATCTGCATTCTCCGAAATCTACGCCGAGTTCAGCTTCGGTCGCGCCGGCTCGAATGCAAGGCCGGTCAAACTTTTCCTGCGCAATTGGTGGGATCTCGGCGGCGTCGGCGACCTCTGCCGCGAAATCTTCCCGGTCGGCGAAGGCAGCCATGCCACGGCGTCGGAAGTCTCCGTCACTTATTTCGCCTATCCCGACGCCCAAAAGCGCGTCGAGATGCATCCCAAAATCGCTCCCAACGGCACGATCCGTGACGCCGACGACTACCGCCGCCAATTCCCCGACGGCCGAATCGGCTCCGACCCCAGCCAGGCAACACCGGAAAAAGGCAAGCGCATCGTGGAAGCGGCAAGCAAGGCGCTGATCGCGGATTATCAGACCTTTATGCGGGCACCTTGATATTTGATTATAACATATGTTAGAATACAATAACTAACTGGCGGAGTTGGGAAAATGATCGCTCTGAAGCTGACCACCATCGGAAGTTCGACAGGCGTCGTGTTGCCCAAGGCCGCCCTCGAGAGACTGCGCGTCGAAAAGGGCGATACGCTCTATCTCACCGAAACGGCCGATGGCTTTCTGATCACGCCCTACAACAAAGACGTGGCCAGCCAGCTTCAAGCGGCCGAAAAAATAATGCGCGAGGATCGCGATGTCCTGAAAGCGCTCGCGAAGTAGGCGGCGATGGACGAACTGATCTGGATACTGGACGAGACTGTCATCGCCATTCACAACCGCCAGATTGCGGAACACGGAGGCTTGGCCGGCGTTCGCGACGCCAGCGCCCTCGGTTCCGCGCTTGACAGGCCAAAGAACAAATTTGCCTATGGCGAGCTGGACATTTTCGAGCTTGCTGCGGCGTACGGATTTGGCATCGCCACGAACCACCCCTTTGCCGACGGCAACAAGCGGACCGTCTTCGTCGTCTCACTGCTTTTCTTGACACTCAATGGCTTCACCGTTGAGGCAAGCCAGGATGAGAAATATAGAGCATTCCTGGATTTGACCGCAGGCCAAATCGCCGAAGCAGATCTCGCGGTATGGTTCAAAACGCATTGCGTGCGTATCAAATCTTGACGTTAATCGATCCACCGGAGATCTCGAACTCAATCGACGTCAAGCTCTTCCCCTGGCACGGCCCGCTCACGCAAAACCCGTCCTCAACGCGAAACCGCGCCCCGTGCGTCGAGCACACCAAAAGGGTTCCATCCTCATTCAAAAACTTGCCCGGAAATGTCTCGAGCGGCGTCAGTTGGTGCGGGCACGAATTGACATAAGCGTACAGTTGACCCGCCTTTCGAACCAAAATGTATTCCTGCCTATAGCTGCCGTCGCCGATCACGAAACCGCATGCGGCGCCCTCGGCAAGTTCTTTGCTTCGGCAAAGAACATGAACTGTCACGAACCGGCGGCTTTCGTCACGGCAGTCAAGAACGTCTTGCGCTCGGCCACTGTCGAACGCTTACTCGGTTCAAGCGCATCCAGCGCTTCGGCCCCTGCATGCCTCATTTCGCTTTCAACCCGCCCATCTTGCACACCAGCTTCCACTCAGCGTCCGTCACTGGCTGCACCGACAAACGGGTGTTCTTCACCAGAACCATCTCGGAAAGCATCGCGGCAGACTTGGCGTCTGCCAGGGTGACCGGCGTTTTGAGCGGCTCCACAGCCACGACATCAACCATCGACCAATCGCCTTTCTCGGCCGAGTGATCGGGGTAAGCCTCCTTAACGATCTCAACAATCCCCATTACCGCTCGCTCTTCGCCAGAATGGTAGAAGAACGCGCGCTCGCCTTTCTTCATCGCACGCAAATTCAGGCGGGCTTGATAATTGCGCACGCCACTCCACGGCTCCCCCTTGGCCCCATTTTTGATCTGGCTCTCCCATGACCATGTCTCAGGCTCAGACTTCAACAGCCAAAAAGCCATATCATCCACCTTTCGGTGCGCCGACAGTCCAGCGCCATGGCTTGATATCGACGCTTGAGAACAATCCCCCCAGCGCGTAGGGATCGGCAGCAGCAAACGCGCGCGCGGCGGCGATGTCTTGCGCCTCGATGACAATCAGACTTCCCAACATCGTTTGGCCATCATCAGACAAAAAAGGCCCTGCAATTTTTACTTGGCGTAATTGCGCATCAATATACGCAAGATGAGAGGGGCGCATCGCAGACCTTAGCTCAAACGAATTGGGATTATCGATGCAAATGAGTACAAAAAGCATGGCTCAAAACTCGTTTCTAAATGGCCGCGACAGCAATGCGCGGATCGCTTCATCAACGCCAATCCTGCTCGATACTATTTGCGAGACGGCCTCCGATATCGGCATATCGACACTCATCGATTGCGCCCGCCGCACCAACGCTTCAGCACTTGCAGCCCCTTCAGCAAGCGGCCCAGCGTCGTCAAGCCGCCTACCTTCAGCCAGTCGAACACCGAGCGCAAAATTGCGCGACTGCTTGCTCGACGCCGTTAAAATGAGATCTCCTAGCCCACTGAGTCCCGTCAGCGTTTCCGCCCGCGCGCCAAGCACCATTCCGAACCGCATCATTTCTGCAAAACCACGAGCCGTAAGCGCCGCCCGCGCACTTTCACCATAGCCTCGACCCTCAACGATCCCACACGCAATTGCCAAAACATTCTTCACCGCACCACCAACTGCAACGCCGGCCACATCGTTGGATACATACGGCCTGAACGCGCTTGTTCCCAATGCCGCAGCAATGCGTTCGGCAAATTCCAGTTCGTCAGATGCAACCGTCACGGCGCAAGGCAAGCCGCGCGCGACTTCCGAGGCAAAACTGGGTCCTGATAGCATCCCGAACACGGAGTTTTGAACCACGTCTCGAAAAACTTCGGTCATAAGCTTGCCAGACGAACGCTCGATTCCCTTTGCACAAATCAAAACCGGCGGCCACAAAGGCAGCAGTTGCAACACCGAACGAAGGTGTTGAGCCGGACAAACAAGTAGAACGGCATCTGCCCGAGCCAACTCGGGGGCATTGTGTGTGACGCAAATTCGATCAGAAAGCGTGACGCCCGGCAGATAGGCGGCATTTTCCCGCATCAGTTCAATACGTCCGGCCAGCGCTGCACCCCGCGTCCAGAGAGTGACCCTTTTCCCCGCGTTCGCCATAGTTTGGGCCAGCGCCGTGCCCCATGCCCCGGCGCCAACAACACCAATATGGTTTATCCCCTCGGAATTCGCTGGATTTATCATCACGAGTTAGTTTGCAAGTGAATGCTTTATTGAAGATTTACTGGAAACGTCTACAATGGCGCACAAATGTTGTGCAAAGACACAGTCCGAGGAAACATCCTACAAGCTGCAAAGAAACGGTTCGTTCACTACGGTTACGCAAAAACCACGATGGCCGAGATAGCCTCGGACTGCAACATGTCCCCCGGCAATCTTTATCGGTATTTTCCAGGAAAACTGGACATCGCAGAGGCTATTTGCACCGAATCGGGCGAGTACGCGATTGCAAAGCTGAGGGAAGTCATGAGGCGTCCTGGCCGTTCAGCCAAGGAGCGATTGCGCGATTTTTTGTTCACTGACATGCGCCTGACCTATGACCAGCTTGAATTCGACAAGCAGGTATTTGAGATGGCACGCGTTGTCGCCTCAGAGCGGCCGCAGTTCGCTAATCGCATATTGGCACTAAACCGGGCCTTGATGTCGGAGATTTTGGCAGCAGGCAATGCGACTGGCGAGTTTTACATAGAAGACGTGGTATTTACCGCCGAAATGATTCAGTCTGCCTCGATGAAATTTCGCTATCCGCAGCTGCATTCCAAGCTTCCATACGAAAAGCTCGAGCGTGAACTTGAGGGCGTTCTCCACCTTTTATTGAATGGACTGGACGACGGTGGGGCCGGCCGTGATCTGCTCCAGAAGTCCGATGAACGCGGTTTTCCCGAGAGCCAAGGCAATGTTTGAGCTCAATTTACGAAAAATCATGTGCCAAAAAGTCGCTAAACGCTATAACGCTGAATGAAAACTGTTTTGTTCATTGATTTCAAATCAGGATGCTCCTAAGTACCGATCACCGCGGGACAACAGCCCGCTTGATCGAGAAAGAGGAAAATACAATGTCTAACAACGGCAACCTGGTAGCCCAGATTTCAACTGTAATTGCTGGTTTTGTACTCAGCGCCTACGGCCTGGCTTTTTTGGCAAACACTGCAAGCTGGCTCTAAGTAACAAATGAAAACGAACGAAGTGAAACGAACGGCCCAGCTTGATGGCCGTTCGTTTTCAAACGGAAATCTCTAGGATTTTGCTCCCGGTATTCCCGACCTTCCAGAGTCCAATGGCCAGCGAGCTCGCGCTCCAGTATTCAGATCGCTGAACAAACCAAGATGAGCGCGCTCTAGTCCAGCCCACGCCACCATCGCCCCATTGTCAGTGCACAAACCCGGAGGCGGAACCACCAACCTGTAACCATTGTCTTTTGCCATGTTTGACAGTGAGCGGCTGAGCAATCCATTTGCTGCAACCCCCCCCGCCACGACCAGATTACTAATCCCAAGTCTGCGTGCTTCAGCCCCCAACATGGCCCGGCGAGTCCGGTTTATCAGCACATCGACGGCAGCAGCTTGAAAGCTGGCTGCAATGTCATTGATGGAATCTTCGGTGAGTTCGGTGCTTTCAACCACCCGGCGAACCGCCGTTTTGAGGCCCGAAAAAGAGAAATCATAATTCTCGGCATCCATAAGCGGCCGGGGCAAACGAAACCGCTTTGGATTGCCTTTCATGGCGGCCTTTTCGATCGAAGGTCCTCCGGGGAATCCCAACCCTAAGATCTTTGCAGTCTTGTCAAAAGCTTCCCCCGCGGCGTCATCGATGGTTGACCCGAGCCGCGTAAACCGCCCGACGCCTTCACAAATCAACAACTGACAATGCCCTCCCGACACCAAAAGCAGCAGAAAGGGAAACGCAACTCCCGCCGTCAATCTTGCGGTCAGCGCGTGTGCCTCTAAATGATTGAGTGCCACCAGTTTTTTGCCCGATGCCAGCGCCAACCCTTTGGCAGCGCTCAACCCCACAGCAACACCCCCGATCAGCCCCGGTCCTGCCGTCACAGCAATGGCGTCAATCTCGTCGAGCGACAGCTGCGATTGTTCAAGCGCGCTGCGAATGACATGATCGATCAGGTCCACATGCGCGCGCGCCGCAATCTCAGGCACGACCCCTCCATAGGGGCGATGAGCCTCGTGCTGACTGGCAATCACATTCGACAGTATCGCTCCCGGCCCGGGCACGGACCCCCGCACGACTGCAGCCGCCGTTTCGTCGCAGCTGGTTTCGATACCAAGAACGGTCAACACGTTGGTTATCAGCCTGTTCCAATCGTCTGGGCATGTGGCGTGACGCAACAAACATCTATAGCTTGCGCCTTGAATTCCATTCCCTAACACCCAGGACTGAGAGCGTGCAAACTCGTCTGCGCATTGGAACACGCGGCTCAGCTCTCGCATTAGCCCAAACCCGAGCGGTAATTGAAGCATTGGCAAGCGCACACCATTGGGGGCCCGAAGAAGCCTCAGCCAAAACTCAGATCATTCCGATCAGGACAACCGGTGATCGAGTACAAGACCGGCCGCTAGCCGACATCGGCGGCAAAGGACTTTTTGCCAAGGAAATCGAAGAAGCGCTGTTGGCCGGCGAAATTGACTGTGCAGTGCATTCCCTAAAGGACATGCCGGGCGCATTGCCGCCGGGATTGCTTATCGATTGCGTGTTGCCGCGCGAGGATCCGCGTGACGCATTTGTCAGCAAACGAGCGGCAACCCTGCAAGATCTGCCAATCGGCGCTACGGTTGGAACCAGTTCGGTTCGCCGCCAGGCCATGCTGCTCAACACACGGCCGGACCTGAACATCATAGGCTTCCGGGGCAACGTCGACACGCGGCTCCAGCGCATCGCGCAAGACCAGGTTGCCGCAACAGTTTTGGCGTTGGCGGGGTTAAAACGCCTGGGAGTTGAAGGCAACGCACGGCACATATTCTCAGAGACAGAAATGCTTCCGGCAGTCGCTCAAGGCGCAATCGGCATCGAACTACGCGAAAACGATTCCGCTGTACGAACAGCTTTTGCACCCGTCAATCAGCGCGAAGCGGCCCTCGCCGTCACTCTGGAACGCGCCTTCCTGACCGTCCTCGACGGTTCATGTAAAACGCCCATTGCCGGTCTCGCCAAATGGCTCAACCCAGCCACCATTTCCTTCAGTGGCTGCGCTCTCTCGCCGGACGGAAAAACCCGCTTCGACGTCGAACGAACCGCCTCGATCGCAACGGCAGATGACGCCAGCAAACTAGGCCACGATGCCGGCACCGAACTTCTTGCGCGCGCTGGCCGCAACTTCTTTCAAGTCTAGCCGATGCGGGTTCTCTTAACGCGCCCGCGCCACGATGCCCAAGCACTCGCCACTCTGATAGCGGCGCTCGGCCATTCAACACTTATCGAACCTCTCATCGACATCCAATTCACCGCGGGACCAGAACTCGACCTCGCGCACACTGATGCCCTGGTGCTCACCAGCGCCAATGGCGCCCGCGCCGCCGCACAACGCACATCAAATCGAACGATACCAATTTTCGCCGTCGGACCCGCCACCGCAACCCAAGCGGCACAATCAGGATTCCAATTCGTTTCACAAAACCCCGGCCACGGCGTTGAAGGCCTCACCTCTTATATCCGTTCCATCCTGGACCCAAAGAGAGCCCTGCTCCACCTGACTGGATCGGCTGTCGCCGGCGATTTGGCGGGGGCTCTCAAGGCGCAAGGATTTCAGGTCCGTTCACAAAAAATATACGAAGCAACCCCTGCAAAACACCTGCCGGCAGCCCTCTCAAATGCGTTGACCGCCGGGCACATCGATGCAGCGATGTTCTTCTCCCCCCGCACGGCCGCGATATTCTCGGACCTGGTGAGCCAAACCGGATTGGGGCCTGCTTGCGCAAGCGTCACCGCATTGGCCCTTAGTCCGTCTGTCGCCAAATCATTGGCTACACTCACCTTTCGTAAGGTTTTGGTAGCGCACAGTGCATCCGCACAAGCCATGTTAAAGTTGCTGGAAACACTATTGCCCGCATGAGACACCTCCGCATGACCCAAATGCCTGTCGCCCCCCAAACCAGCGTTCGTCACGGCCTCATAGAAGACTGGC
>JANOFD010000628.1:0-4584 GCA_031413455.1 Rhodobiaceae bacterium | reverse complement strand
GGATGAACCCAAGATGAAGGGCGCGTTCATGCCGGCACGACAATTTTGGCAGGCGCAGTGGCGCAGGGCGCGTGCTGGACGCGTCTGAATTTAGCTGCGGAACTTTCTATTCAGTTTGCGCATGCCTTCAATCCAGCGGTTGTAGTCGCCGGTTTTGCGGCGCATGTATTCGAGCACTTCGGGGTGGGGCAGGATGAGGAAGTCTTCGGCCTCGATGGCGCGGACGCAGGCTTCGGCGACGGTATCTGGCTCCATCATGCCGTCGATGGAGGCGACGCCGTCGGGGTTGCCGGCCGTCATCGCTGTGCGCACGGCTTGGGGACATAATACCGAGACTTTGATGCCATGATCGCCGTGGGTGATGGCGAGCCATTCGGCGAGGCCAACGGCTGCGTGCTTGGTCACCGCGTAGGGCGCCGAGCCGATTTGTGAAAGAAGGCCTGCGGCCGACGACGTGTTGAGCAAGTAACCGCCGCCGCGCGCGATCATGCGCGGTACCAGGTGACGCGCGGCCCAGACGTGGGCCATGACGTTGATGTCCCAGATGCGATCCCAGTCTTCGTTCGATGCTTCGGCGCCGCCGGGGACGCCGATGCCGGCGTTCGAGCAGAAGAGGTCGATGGGTCCGTGCCCGGTTTCGACTCTGTCGATCAGATGGCGGATGTCGTCTTCCCTGGCGACGTTGGTCTCGAACGCGACTCCTCCAATTTCGGCTGCCACGGCACGCGCGCCCGCGCCGTTGAGGTCGGCGCAGACGACGAGCTTGGCGCTTTCCCTGGTGAAGCGCACGGCCATGGCGCGACCGATCCCGCTGGCGGCGCCAGTAATGACAATGATCCGGTCTTTCAGCTGCATGGCGCGTTCTTCCGCGTTTTTTGACGGGAGCCGATAATACGGCGACATGAGGAGCGCAACAATGGACAAATACGCCGTCGTTTCGGAAGGCTGCTCTGGCGGTGATCGCCGTGATGAGTTATGTAGTGGGGAGTATCCGGGACCATCGCCCGTGCCGACCAACCCTGCGCAGGAACCACTGGCGAATGTCAAGTCGTAGCGTGTCCCCGTATAGAACTTTCGGGAGAGTTTTGGCGCGTCTTGCCGCCGTCATGGTGCTGGTCTTGCTGGCATCCCCGGTGGCAGTTTCTTCACCTGCCACCGGCGCACGGGATAATGATGCGTTCGCCAAGGCCTTTGCGGCGCAGGACGCCAAAGATTGGGTGGGCGCGAAAGCGCTCAGCGAGGGGCAACCGCCGATCGTGCGTGCCCTCGTGCTGTGGCGCCATGTTTCCGCCTCCGGCTCCGGTGCGACTTTCGACGAGATCAATGCGTTTCTGGCGGCGCATGCCAACTGGCCCGGTCGTGGCACCATCGTGCAGCGGGGCGAGGATGCCCTTCTGACTGAAGACCTCATGGAAACCAGGGGCGCCGAATGGTTCAAAGTTCGCCCGCCCCGCAGCAGCTCCGGCTGCCTCGCTTACGCGAAATTTCAATTCGCGCA
This sequence comes from Rhodobiaceae bacterium, assembly GCA_031413455.1. Lineage (GTDB taxonomy): Bacteria > Pseudomonadota > Alphaproteobacteria > Micropepsales > Micropepsaceae > SZUA-430. The sequence continues at coordinate 3,086 of JANOFD010000628.1, read as the reverse complement.
TGATCGCAAGGCCGAGGCGATTGCAGGTGTCAGGCGATGCTGGCTTTCGCTCGTGCTGAACTTGGCGGACTATCAGGACTGGGCGAGTGCCTCCCTGATGCCGCTTTCCGCAGACGACCATCTCGCGCGCGCTGACGCCTTGTTGTGGAACCGGAATGGGAAAGGGGCTGTCGAGTTGCTGCCCTTGCTGTCGCCCAAGGCGCAAGGTGCTGCCAGCGCAAGGATCAGCGTCCAGTCCGGAACCGCAGTCGATCTGGATGACGCCGTGGAAGACGCACCTAGTGCGTCATGGGCCGCCAGCCTCATCTTTGACCAAGCCGTGCTGCTCAGAAAATCCGGCAAGACTACGGAGTCCTGGCCATTGCTGCTGCGGGCGGATGAAACGGGCGCGCTGCCTTCGCTCTATGCGCGGGTCTGGTGGCCGGAACACAATCTCGCGGCACGTAGCGCGCTTGACACGCCAGACACCGAGTCTGCCTACAGGCTGGCGTCGGGGACACAGTTGTCAGCAAGCGCCGACATAGCACTTTATTTGGATGCGCAGTTTCTGTCCGGCTGGATTGCCCTGCGCAAACTGGACAGGGCCAAGGCGGCTCTGGTGCATTTTCAGAACCTGGAACGGGCGGCGAAGTCGCCCGTGTCGCGCGCCCGCGCTGCCTATTGGAAAGGCCAGGCGTTCAGGGCACTCGATGAAGACGCGAAGGCGCAGCAAGCGCTGGCGATCGCCGCCGCTGAACCCGGAACATTCTATGGCCGTCTGGCGCTCGAGATGCAAAAGGAGCCCAGACCCGGCACGAGACCGGCGCAGAAACCTTCCACGGCGCCCGCCACCGAGAACATCGAAGAGCTGGTGCTGGCGTCCGAGACGCTTCTCCTCATCGGCGATGCCCGCCGCGCAAACGTCTTTGCCAATGCCGCCATCGATGTCTGCCAGACTGCAGCGTGTGCCACCGCGCTGAGCGCGCGGCTTGCGGGTAAGGGCAACACTTATGGCGCGTTGCGCAGCGCCAAGAAAGCGCAAACCCTTGGTGTCACCAAATTAGACCAGCTCTATCCGCTGATCGAGTTACCCGCCAGCTGTGCGGCAACCGGCGTTCCGCCTTCACTGGTTCTCGCGCTCGCAAGGCAGGAGAGTGAATTCGATCCTGGAGCCACCAGCACTGCCAACGCGCGCGGGCTCTTGCAGCTTTTGCCCTCCACGGCGCAGGATGTGGCGCGGCGTTACAAGCTGCCCTACGCCGGTGCCGGTGATCTGTTTCATGCCCAGACCAACCTCGCCATCGGTTGCTATCATGTGAAAGACCTGCTCGAAGCGTTTGGTGGCTCTACCGTGCTGACCATTGCCGCTTACAACGCCGGCCGTTCACGCATCCAGGGCTGGATCACACAGCGTGGCGATCCACGAGATACGAAAATTGATGCCGTGGACTGGATCGAAACCATCCCGTTTGACGAAACGCGCAACTACGTGATGCGCGTGTTCGAGAACGAACTTGCCTACAAGACCCGGCTCGACGAACCGCTTCAGGCGCAGGAGCTGAACCAGGATTTGCGCCGTAAGCCTTGACCGTTTTTGAACTTTGGGCGAGCAGTCAGGGGTTAGCCCTGCCTGGTTATAGTTTGGCGACGACGAAGTAGGTGCAGGCGACGGCTGCGGCGGAGGCGAAGGTACCCCAGGCCATGTCGATCAGGGCGAGCTTGAGGCTGAAACCGTTGAGCACAGAGAGATTGGTCAAGTCGTAGGTCGCGTAAGCGACCAGTCCGAATGCGCCCGCGAGTGCGATGGTTTGAATGGCGGATTCTGCCTTGAGGCCTGGCAGGACGGCGAACAGCATCAGGCCTGCAGCATAGATAAGGTAAAATGCGGCGGCAGCGATCAGGTTGGGTTCCTTGCGCATCAGGTCACCCATTTCCGCGACGTACGTGCTCCTGGCGATCCATCCCAACCAGACGAAATCGATCGCCAGGAAGGCGATTAAAGTCACTGCATAGCTTACCAGTATCTTGGTCATCAAATGCCGATCAGGGGTTGCATCAGGCGGGCTGCCCAGTGTTTGAAACGGGTCGGCGCCTCGGTCGCGACGAGGCAGATGCACGGCGCATCACGTTCGACGATGGGCTGATGTTCCATGTCGACATCGAGATCGGCCACGTCGCCTGGAGCGAAGCGTCCCAGGCGATCATTGTAAGCGCCCGACAGGATCAGCGTTATTTCTTCTCCGCCATGTCCGTGTTCGGGCATCGCCGTTCCGGCTGCGACCCGCACCAGAAACAGCTTGCTGCGGGAAGAAGCGGGGACGGGAAGGTCGACCATGGCCCAACCTGGCGCCTTGGTTTTCCATTTGAGGTCGGCGAGCTTGCGGCCGGCCAACACATGCGCAAGAGGTGCGGGCAACTCGCCGCGTGAAGCCGGGCTTCTGGGAAAGCGGTGCAGCGTTGCCCGGTCGAGACGATCAAGGGTGCGGTTGCGGCAGTCGTCCGACACCGATGTGCCATCAAGTCCTTCAAGCAACGCACCGCCGACTTGTTCTGCATCGCGGGCGGCACTGCGACAGACGGGGCACCAGTCGATGTGGGCTGCCGCAACGACGCTTATCACCGGATCGAGGGTTCCCGCTGCAAACGCCAAGATGGTCGCCGGGTCCAAATGATGGTGGATATTCAATTGAGTTTCTCCAAAGACTTACGCAAACGTCCATAGGCCAGCCGCATGCGCGACTTAACGGTGCCGAGCGGCAAATTAAGCCGCAATGCTATTTCGCTTTGTGGCAAGTCATCGACGAAAGACAGCATCAGCGTCTCTTTTTGTTCGGCTGGAATTTCTGCCAGCGCTTGCGCCACGAGACCGGCCTCTTGCTTGCGCGTCAGAATTTCATCGCTTCCCGGTTCGCCCGAAGGGGCGTCGTAGTCACCCAGGTCCGACAGCGGCATGAGCGATACGCGCCTGCCGCGGTCAATCCACAAATTGCGGGCGATGGTGTAGACCCAGGCCGAGACCGAACCTTTTGCCGGATCATAGAGGCCCGCTTTGGTCCACACCATAATCATGGTTTCCTGAAGCATATCTTCAGCGAGATCGGGCGCGG
>JANOFD010000627.1:0-3512 GCA_031413455.1 Rhodobiaceae bacterium | reverse complement strand
CTTTGATGGTTTCGCGCATGCGGGCGATTTCGGTTTCGTGTTCGGCGATGCGCAGGTTCAGGTCTTCGATCGACATCAGGCTGAGGTCCACCGGCGGTGGTTTCTTTGCTTTTGGTTCCAGATCGTCCCAGGCCATGGTGCGGATCCCCTGTCGTGCTGTAGGTATAACCATCCTAACTGAAAGAGGCTTTGCATGACCACCCTGCCCGCCCGCATGAAAGCTGCCGTTGCTGGAGAAATCGAGGGCAAGAAAATCCCGGTCGTTCACGAGATCGATGTACCCCTGCCAGGCGCCGAGGAGATTTTGATTAAGGTGGCGGCGGCCGGGCTTAATCGCGGTGACCTGATGCAGGTGATGGGGCTCTATCCACCGCCGCAGGGAGCGCCGCAGACTTTGGGGCTGGAGGCTTCGGGCACTGTCGTCGCGGTTGGCGCGGGGGGGAAGCGGTTTCGGGTTGGCGATGAAGTTTGTGCGCTGGTCGCGGGCGGCGGGTACGCCGAGTATTGCATTGCGCATGAAGGCAGTACGCTGCCGGTGCCGCGCGGGGTTTCGCTGATTGATGCGGCGGCGCTGCCGGAGGCGCATTTTACCGTCTGGACGAATGTGGTTGACCGGGCGCGATTGAGGCCAAGCGAGACGTTGCTGGTGCATGGTGGGTCGAGCGGGATTGGCACGGCTGCCATTCAGCTGTTTACGGCGCGGGGGCACCGGGTGTTCACGACGGCGGGTTCGGCCGACAAATGCGCTGCCTGTGTGAGTTTGGGGGCGGCGCGGGCCATCAATTATCGCGACGAGGATTTTGTCGAGGTGGTGCGGGCCGAGACGGGCGGCGCGGGTGTCGATGTTATTCTGGATATGGTGGGCGGCGACTATATCAAGAAGAATATCGGCTTGCTGAAACTCGAAGGGCGGCTGGTCAACATTGCCTTCCAGCAGGGGGCGGAGGCGACGCTTAATTTGCTCATGATCATGCTCAAACGTTTGACGATTACAGGGTCCACGTTGCGGGCGCGGACGCATGGGGAGAAGTTCGAGATCGCGCGTGCGCTCGAGCGTGAAGTTTGGCCGCTGATTGAGGCCGGGCGGGTCAAGCCCATTGTCGATAGCGTCTTTCCCTTGGCGAAGGCGGCCGAAGCGCAGGCGAAAATGGCGGGATCGAGCCATATCGGGAAAATTCTGCTGACCCCTTAGGTTTGGGCCATTCTGGACTTTCCTCAGACGCCGCAAGCGACTATATAGCGGCCTCGAAACTCCCTTAAACCCAAGGTGAATTTCCTGGCCTAGCGGTCAAAACGCTGGCGCCGAACGGAGAGGTATTGACTCAATGAATAAGCCCTTGATGCCCAAGGCAACCGCCATGTGGCTGATCAATCAGACGACGCTGACCTTTGATCAGATCGCAGAATTTTGTGGCCTGCATGCGCTTGAAATCAAAGCGATGGCCGACGACATGCATCCGGAAAAAATCGTGCCGCTTGATCCAGTGATGATGGGCCAGCTGACGCGCGAAGAAATCACGGCGGCAGAGAAGGACGGGCGCAAGCGCTTGGTCATGACGAAGTCGTCTGTCGAAATGCCAGCGTCGACCGCCAAGGGACGGCCGCGCTATACGCCGGTGTCGCGCCGCCAAGACCGGCCGGATGCGATTGCGTGGATCGTGCGCAATCATCCTGAGTTGACCGATGTTGAAATTGGCAAGCTTGTCGGCACCACCAAGTCGACGATCCAGTCCATTCGCACGCGCTCGCATTGGAACATCACGAATATCAAGCCGGTCGATCCGGTGAGCTTGAGCCTGTGTTCGCAGCTTGAGCTTGATCTGGCGGTCGAGAAGGCCGCAGGCAGGCGGCCGAAGAATGCGCCTGATCCAAAGGGCGCAACGCTGAAGCCCGCGAGCGATGCGGTGAAGCATGAGGCGGAAGAGGACGCGCCGCAGATGAAGTACGATCCGGCGTCGGTGTTTGCCTCGTTCCAACGCACGCGGGACAAGCCTTAGGAGCGGCCGGGAGCAGGACGAGGAGGGATATATTTTTGGTTGGTGCAACCGGACGTGAATCGGACTATCCTTGCGAACGCTATCGAGAACATTTCCGATGACGCTAAACATCAACAACGACGAAGCCGACCGGCTGGCCCGGGAGCTCACGATTCTGACTGGTGAAAGCATCGTTGAGGCGGTCACGGCCGCCCTTCGGCAGCGCGTGGAGCGCGAGCGCGCCGCCCGGAGCGCGAGCGCCGACCTTCCGGCAAAGATCAAGGCCTTCGCTGAACGGATTCGCCCGAATTACAACACCAGCCCGGTCACCAAGGCCGAGTGGGACCAGGCGAGCGGGGACGCTGATTGATCATTGTAGATTCCTCGGCTGTTGTTGCGATGATGCTGGACGAACCAAGCGCTACGGCGATGGCTGCGCGGCTTGCCAATGAACCCGCCGGTTCGCGCATCATGTCGGTTGTCAACTATGTCGAAGCTGGGACCGTGCTTGCTGGACGCAATCGCGAACCTGAACAGGGCATTGCCGATCTCGACGCATTCCTCCGCGATTTTGGCATTGCGCTGGTGGCGGTTGACGAGGACGTCTCGCGGTTGGCGCTGAAAGCGCGCATTCGATCTGGCAAGGGCTTTGGCGCAGCTGCAGGATTGAACTTCGGCGATTGCTTTGCCTATGCGGGTGTCTCGGGAGTGTGGGAGCTGGGGCTCACCGGGATCTTGCTGGTCTTCGCCCCCGTCACCGTCGTTGGCGGGCAGTTCCTCAAGTACTTCGGCTTCACCGTCGCCCAGTCTCCAGATGGTCTTCGGCTACGTTTCGGTCTGACCTCGCACCGCTCGCAGACGGTCCCGCCTGGCCGCGTCCAGGCCGTGCGTATCGAGCGACCGCTGATGTGGAAGCCCTGGGGGTGGGTGCGTGTAGTCGTCAACGTCGCAGGGGCAACCGGAGGCGAGGAGGGCGAGGACCGCCCATCGGTCATCCTCCCCGTTGCGCCCCTGCCCGTGGCGCGTGCCGTGTTGCAGCAGGTGCTGCCGGGTATCGATCCGTTCAGCGTTGAGCTGACATCTGCACCCACATCAGCGCGTTGGCGCGCACCTCTGCAGTACAAGCAGCTCGGGGTGGGGGCCACGTCGGCGGTCTTCGTCACTCGTCGTGGTTGGCTGGTCCCGAAGTGGGACGTGGTACCGCATGCCCGCACGCAAAGCGTGCGTCTGCAGCAGGGGCCTTGGCAACGCCGGCTCGGACTCGCCTCGGTCTTTGTCGACTCGACCCCAGGTCCAGTGTCGATCAACGCCCTGCACCAAGACGCGGCTGCAGCGCGGGTGCTGGCGCAGGAACAGGCGGACCGAGCGGGGCTAGCTCGTCGTCAGGCCGGACCTGGTCAACCGGAGAGTCATCCGGTCGCGCCGCCGATTGCGCGGTATCCCGGGAACGGCTCGTCCGGCGACTTCGCTCCGTGATCTAGGACCATTCGATGCCGTCCAGTCGCGGTAGGCAGTTCTTCGTTTGTAGCAGCCACC
>JANOFD010000626.1:0-9935 GCA_031413455.1 Rhodobiaceae bacterium | reverse complement strand
CTTAGGACCGGCGGATGTTTGAAAATTTTCGACCGGTCAAGCGTAGTTGAAACTGACACTGATGCGGTCTTCGGCGGCGCGGTTGGCGGGGACTTCGTGGCGGAGCCAGCTTTCGAAGAGGATGATCGCGCCGGGTTGCGGGTCGATGTCGACGAAGGGTTGCTGGTCGCGCGGGGCGTTTGGTTTTTTTGCGGGGGCTGACATCATCAGGCCCAATCTGGGGTCTTCGAGTTTGAGGGCGCTCGTGCCCTTTGGAACGGTGACATAATAGGTGCCGCTGATGGCGCTGTGAGGGTGGATGTGGCCGGTATGAACGCCGCCGGGTTTGAGGATGTTGATCCAGAGGCTGTCGAGCTTGAGTTTGCGTCCGGCAAGGTCGAAGTGGAGGGCCGAGGCGAAGGCTTCGATGTGAGGTTGAAGGGCTTGTTCGAGGTCTTTGAATTGCGGGGCGCGCGTGGGGAGGTCGTTGAGCGAGGCGTATGAGGTGTAGCCGGCGTAACCGTTTTCCTTGCACCAGGTTTGGCCGGCGCGGTCGTCGCGCGCTATGGACAAGCAGGCGGTGCGGAGGTCTTTGTTGAGGCGGGCGGCGTTTTTGCCGGCAAGCTTTGCCTGATAAATTTGTGTCGGGAACAGGCGATCTATCCGGGGCATTTTCTAGCGGTGCCGTTCGAGGGTGGCCGCGATATCGCTCAGGCTTTCGATGGCGGCCGCTTCTTCAGCGTCGAGCATTTTGCCGATGCGTTCTTCGAGAGCCAGCAGGATGCGAGCATGGCCGAGGCTGTCCCATTGATCGAGGGAGCCGATGCGGGTCTCGGCGGGCAAGTCTTGTTCGGGCAGGCCCAAAGCGTCAGCGAGAAGGGCGCGGGCGGTGGTCATGTCTTGTTACCTTTGCGGGCGCGCCAATCGTTGCGCAGCATGCCGAAATGATACTGGTCTAGGCGGGCGCCATCGGTGATGGATTTGCATTGGCCGTGGAATACGCCTTCGAGCTTCCAGCCCTGGGCCTTGTAGTTGAAGACGGCCGGGAAGTTGCGGGCTAGGGGGACACCATAGGCTTTCTCGACGCTGCGGTTTTCGAAGAACTCGTCCAGAAGGGCGGCGCGGACTTCGTTGACGACGCCTTTACCCCAGTGGTGCCTGTCGCCGATGACGAGATTGAAACTGGCCAACGCGTGGTCCTTGTTGACCTCGACGGTGTAGAAGCCGATGTGTTGCGACATGGCCTTGGTGAAAACACCGATGAGGTAGCTGGTGTCGTTGTCGAAGCGCGCGATGTAGCGGCGGAGTTCGTCTTTGCTGAGGCGCCGCGTGGCGACATTGAGGGGCTCCATCACCTGCGGGTCGTTCGACCATTCGCACCAGCGGTCGGAGGCGTCTGCCGGGGTCAGGCTGCGCAGATTGAATCGGGGCGTTGTGAGACTGACAGGTTTGCCGGCTGGTTTTTGCATCATGGTGATTTGGTCACGGATTTGCGCACCGCATCGCGGCTGACTTTGCCGCGTGAGGTCTTGGGGATTTCGTCGACGATGAACCAGCGTTCGGGCGTTGCTTCACGCCGGAGTTGGGTGAGGCACCATTCGCGCAAGGTTGCGCCGTCAGCTTTGGCATTGGGCGTCAGGCGAATGGCTGCGGCCACGATCTCGCCGCTGATGGTGTCGGGCAATCCGAAGACGCAGGCTTCGGCAACGGCGGGATGGCGTTCGAGTAGCATATCGATCTCGGCGGGCTGCACCTTGAAGCCGGCGCGATTGATTTCGTCTTTGGCGCGACCGGTGAGGCGGACATTGCCGTGGGCGTCGACTTCGCCGAGGTCGCCGGTCGCATACCAGCCGTCGCGAAGCACGGTATGGGTCAGGTCTGGGCGGTCGAGGTAGCCGGTCATGAGCGACGGGGTTTGGACAACGATCTCTCCGCTGCCAGTCGAATGAATGATTCCGTGTTCGTCGCGTACTGCAGCGGTGCCGCCCCATGGGCGCCCGATCAGGCCATCGGCGGGTGCGAAAGTTTTGGACGAAGCGCCGCCGACCCAGTTCGCCGTCTCGGTGATGCCGTAGCAGTTGACGACTTCGCTGCTTGTCCATTCGGCGATGCGCGACCATAGCGTGGCGGAGAGGGGGGCGGAACCGACGTGGACTCGCTTGAGCGTGCCAAGCTTGGGCCTGGGGCTCATGCGCAAGGCCATCTGCCAGAGCGAGGGCACGGAGCTCATGAAGGTGATGGCGTGTTCGTCAATGAGGGCGCCAAGGGACTGAGCAAGCGGCAGACCTCGCGGGACGAGCACGATGTCCCCGCCGGCCCAAAGCGGGGTCAGGGCGTTGCCGATCAGACCGTGACCGAAATGAGTGGGCAAGGTCACAAGCGTTGAGCGCAGTGTTTCAGTGCCGATCTCATATCTGTTCAGGGCCAGGCGGGCGAGGACGGCGCGGAAGGAGAGCACGACACCCTTGGGGGCGCCGGTGGTGCCTGAGGTGAACAGGGTTAGCGCGGGGTCGTCCAACGTTGACGATGCGCTGGTGTTGTTGGGTGCCTTGCGCTCGACTGCGTGGTCGTCACCCAGGACAAGGGACGGTTTGCAGAAGGCGATGACGTTCTCGCGTTCGGACGCTGTCAAGGCAGGATCGAGGCAGGCGGCGGCAGCGCCCGTGGTCCACACAGACAGGAGATCGACGAAGAAGGCGGCGGTGCCGCCATGGGTGATGGCAGCCGTTGCGCCGGGCTTGCATCCCAACCGGGCCAGGGTTTGCGACCGTTCGGCTACGGCTTGGACAAGGGCTTGGGCATGCAGCGTCGCACCTGTGAGTTTGTCGTGTATGCTGCCGAAGTGTGCCAAAGGAATGTGCATGCGATCCCGGTCTGGTTTACGGTAATTGGAGACACTATCTATGCGCTTAAATCAAGTCACGGTGCCCGCGCTGAATGTGGCTGAGTCCATTGCTTTTTACCGGGCACTTGGTTTGCGGTTGATTGTCGAAAGCGATGCGTATGCGCGATTTGAATGTCCGGACGGCGAATCTACTTTTTCGATTCATCTTGAATCGACAGTGAATCCTGGCGGGCAGATTGTGATCTATTTCGAGCATGACGATTTGAATGGCAAGGTTTCTGACCTCAAGGCGAAAGGACTTGTGTTTGAGCGCGAGCCCGTGGACCAGCGCTGGTTGTGGCGGGAGGCGTATCTGCGGGACCCTGCCGGCAATCGGATCTGCCTATTTCGCGCGGCGGAAATGCGGCGTTATCCGCCGTGGCGGCTCAAAGAAGAGGGTTGATGCGGGCAATTTAAATTTGAGCTGTTGACCGCTGCCACCGCGGCGATGTTCACTCGCCGGTGTTGTCAGAAAGGTTTCAGTTCATGCGGGTATCTGTCTTTGCGTTGCTTGCAGCGTTCGCCGTTGCGCTTTCAGGGTGTGCCGTGATTTCGGTTGTCGATGCGGCTGTGAGTGTGACTGCAACTGTCGTTGAGACCACTGTCGATGTGGCGGCGGGGGCGGTCAGCGCTGTAGCTGGGTCGTCCGACAAGGATAAAAAGAAAGACTGCGATGACGAAGAGTCCTCAGACGATGACGATGCAAAAGACGACGATAATGAGTGCAAGAAAAAGCCGGCTGACAAAGACGACTGAGAAAGCCTGGCCCGCATGAATGATACGGACGCACTTATCCTGCGCTATTTCGATGCATTCAACCGGGGTGATCGCGCGGGCATGCTGGCGTGCTTGGCCGATGACGTTGTCCATGATGTCAATCAGGGCGGGCGGCGCAATGGCAAAGCGCTGTTTGCAGAATTCATGACGCAGATGGACTGCTGCTATCGGGAAGAGTTGCGCGATATCGTGGTCATGGGCACGAAGGGCGGCGGCCGCGCGAGTGCCGAGTTCATCGTGCATGGGCAGTATGTTGCAAACGACGAGGGGCTGCCGCCGGCGAAGGGGCAAACCTATGTGCTGCCTGCCGGCACATTCTTTGAAGTGCGAGGCGGGCTGATTTCGCGGGTGACGACGCACTACAATCTGAAAAACTGGATTGATCAGGTCGTGGGATGACGCTGCGCGTCGAAGTGCTGACAGGGGACTTGCTCCAGCAGCACTTGGAGGATTTGGCGCGGCTGCGGATCGAAGTCTTTCGCGCCTATCCTTATCTTTACGACGGCGATGTCGCGTATGAGCGACGATATCTGGCGGCGTTTGCGGGTTCGCCGGATGCCGCGATCATCGGCGCTTTCGACGATGATGTGGTTGTGGGCGCTGCGAGTTGTGCGCCGCTCAAGTGGCAGATGCGTGAGATTACTGCGCCGTTTGCCGCGCGTGGTTGGAACCTGAAGCGGTACTTTTATTTCGGCGAGTCGGTGCTGAAGTCTTACTATCGCGGGCAGGGTATAGGCGTGCGGTTCTTTGAAATGCGGGAAGATCAGGCGCGGGCTTGCGGGGCTGAGGTTGCCGCGTTTTGTTCAGTCGTTCGCCCGCGCGATCACAGGATGCGTCCATCCGTTTATGTGCCGCTCGACCCATTTTGGCTCAAACGTGGCTATGCGCCGGTTGCGGACTTGCTTTGTGAGCTCAGTTGGAAGGAGATTGGCGCGCAAGAAGAATCGGCAAAGCCCATGCAGTTTTGGGCGAAAAGGCTAATGCCATGAAGGTGCGTGTCGCTGCTGCGCAGTATCCCATCGATGCGATCGGGTCATGGGCTGTGTACGAGCAAAAACTTGCGCGCTGGTTTCAAGAGGCAAGTGAAAATGGGGCGCAGCTTTTGTTGTTTCCCGAATACGGGGCGATGGAACTCGCTCGCATGTCATCGCCGGAGATATGGAGCGACTTGCAGCTTTCGATCGATTTTGTTGGCGGGTTGCGCGATAAAGTCGATGCGCTGCATGGGGAGCTGGCCGAGCGGCACCGGATGTTTGTGGTTGCCGCGAGTTTGCCGCAGCGCGACGCATCCGGAGTTGCCTGCAACATCGCGCGCGTGATCAGCCCCAAGGGCAAGATTGCCGAACAAAAAAAGCTTATGATGACGCGCTTTGAGCGCGAGACATGGCGGATCGAAGGCGGGCGCGATGTCTGTGTCTTTGAGACAAGCATCGGCTGTTTTGGCGTTGCAATTTGCTACGACGCGGAATTTCCGCTGATCGCGCGGGCGATGAGCGATGCGGGTGCCACGATGGTGCTGGTTCCAAGCTGCACCGACTCGCTGCATGGCTATTACCGGGTGCGGGTAGGGGCCCAGGCGCGCGCACTCGAGAACCAGTGCTTTGTTGTGCAATCTCCAACGGTTGGCGAGGCTCTGTGGTCGCCTGCGGTGGATACGAATGTGGGGGCCGCTGGTGTCTATGGCCCGCCCGATCTTGGATTTCCAGAGGATGGCGTTGTAGCCAGCGGCACACTGAACGAAGCCCAATGGCTTTATGCCGAACTTGATCTTTCGGCGGTGGAGCGCGTGCGTCTGGATGGCGCTGTGCTCAACAACAAACACTGGCCAGAGCAGCCCGGTGCAGAACGATTGAAGGCGAGTGTTGTGGTGCTGTGAAATCAGGGTTGCGCAAGGGCGTGGGCTAGTCCTTTGATGTGTTCCTTGCCCGATGGCACGGCTACGGACGATCCTTGGAAATCGCTGCCAATTGGTTCGGCGCGTCCGCCAAGGCATTGTGCGAGAAACGCTTCGGTGATGGCGTTGAACGACAGGCGGTTTTGCGGCCGGGCAAAGCCGTGGCCTTCGTCGGAATACAGCACGTAGGTGACGGGCGTTTTCCTGCGGTTCATTGCCTGGACAATCTGATCGGATTCGCTTTGGGTCACGCGGGGGTCGTTGGCTCCTTGGCCGATCAGGAGCGGGCGTTGAATATTCGAGACATGAAATAGCGGCGAACGGGCATTGAGAAATTTCTGGCCGTGAGGTGTCGATGGATCACCGACGCGGCGCTTGAAGTTCTCTGCGAACGACTGCCAGTACGGTGGAATGTTGGCGAGCATGGTGGACAAGTTCGACGGGCCGACAATGTCAACCGCACAGGCGAACTGCCTGGGTGTCGAGGTCAGGCCGACAAGAGCGGCGTAGCCACCGTATGAGGCGCCGTAAATCGCTATCTTGTTTTTTTGGGCAATGCGCTTTTTGATGGCCCACCTGACCGCGTCGATGAGGTCGTTGTGCATTTTGCCGCCCCATTCCTTGTCACCGGCATTGACAAAGGCTTTGCCGAATCCGGTTGAGCCGCGGAAATTCACGGCGAGAACGGCGTAGCCGCGATTGGAAAGCCAGGCGGCGTAGGGGTTGTAAGCAATGCTGTCTCTGCCCCATGGTCCGCCATGCACTATCAGGATCATTGGCAGCGGTTTGTCCGGAACACCGGTGGTGCGCGTGTTGATATTCTTCGGCAAGGTCAGGTAACTGACAAGGTTGAGTCCGTCGCGAGATTTTATGATGTGTGGCGTGGTTGCGGGCAATGGCGCGCCCTCAAGGCTTGGCCGGGCGGTGAACAACGTTTTGAGCGAGCGCTCACGGCGGTCGTACAATGCAAATTTTATAGGTTTGCCGGGATTGTCGATCCAAACCGTCCAGAAGTTGTTGTCCTTGGACTGGCTGAGCGGGAACCAATACCCCGTCACGTGCCGGTTGAGCAAGGTGATGTCCGGCTGCAGGCTGGCGTCGAGCACTTTCCAGTCCATGCGCTCATATTCGAACGAGGCGGCCAGGACCTGGTGGGTGACCGGGTTTTTGAGAACGTAGGCAATGTCGGATTTGTCTGACTCTGCTTCAATCGCGGACTTGCCCGTGTGAATGTCAGTTAAAGCCAGCGCACTCTTGTCGCGATGGCGGCTATCGATCCAATAAAGCGACTTGTTGTCAGAGCGAAAGAACAAAGGCTCTGTTGTGAGCGAGTCGTCGCCTGGAATGGTTGTGAACAATTTCCAGGCCGATTTTTCGCGGCGCAAATATTCCTGTCCGCCACCTGGAATCGGCCTTGAAGCCAGGCGAATTGCAAGGTCATTGTCAGCGACGAAGCTTGAAAATCCCTCGTTTCTTTGGATCAACTCTGACTCACCGGTGACAACATTGATCAACCACGCATCGTGCCAGCGTGGGTCGCGGTTGTTGAGGCCGACCAGGATTTCGTCAGGCCGTTCGTGCGATGCGGCGATGATTTCGGCGCGAACGGATTTGTATGGCGTGAGGTCTTTGGTGGTGTTGTTGGCAACATCGACGGCATAGAGGTGAAAATTCTCATCGCCGGCCTGGTCCTGGGAATACAGCAGATGGGTTCCGTTCATCGCCCATTGAAATTTCATGATGGGGCGGCGCTTGTCGTGCGTGATGGGCCGGGCGGCCTCAAGGGCGTTAATGGGTGCGACCCACACGTTCATCACACCCTCTACGGCGGCGGTGTAGGCAATCATCGAGCCGTCTGGACTGAGGTAGGGGGCGCTGCGTTCCGGGTTGCCGAAGATCCGTTTCCGGGGAATGAGTTCGTTGGCGCTATTGATGGCAGACGCGTCGGCTGCGTGGAGCGCCAGGCCTGCACCTATCAGTGCGCCAATGAGGGATAATAACCGCACGTGGTTTCTCGTCTTGTGAACTGGGCGGGAGAGTAACGGTTCCCGCCCAACCGTGCTGTCACTTTTGTGGCACGTGTGCGTGTGCGGACAATGCCACAAGCCTGATCCTTAACTTATTGGATTTCGTAAGTGATGTTGATGTTCGCTGAAACGGTGTTTTGGCCGGCGGCGACTGGAACGCTGGCATCTGCCGAAGCTTCTGCCATGCGCATACGAACCGGCTGTGGCACGATGACGGCCGATTCTGAAATCTGTATGACGCGTCCGAGGGTTGCACCTGCGGCCGTTGCATAAAGCTCGGCTTTCGTGCGGGCATCGGCAACCGCTTTCTTGCGCGCGTCGTCCAGGAATGGTTTTGGCTGATCGATGTCAAAGGAGATGCCGCTGATCTGGTTCGAACCGGCCTGGACGAGGGCGTCCAGGATCGCACCGAGCTTGGCAAGATTTTTGACGCGCGCCGTCACCTGATTAGAAACCTGGTAACCGCTGATGCGCGGTGATGTTGTTTGTCCGGGTTGGTAAGGCGGATATTGCGGGGAGACGCTGAAGTTCGAGGTTTGGATGTCGTCTTCCGATACGCCGGCATTTTTGAGAGCGCTGATGACGGCGGTCATCGCTGCGTTGTTGCGGGCGAGTGCAGCCTGGGCTGTTGGCGCTTCCGAGGTGACGCCCGATGTGATGGCCGCCATGTCGGGGCGGGCTTTGACTTCGCCAAGACCAGAGACGCTGACAATGCGCGGCAAGGCGTCATCGGACGACGAAATGCCCTGACGCGGGCCGATCAGCATTGCGGCGGCGATGGCTGCGACGATGACCAATGCGGCGCCGATGGCAATTGTACGAAGGTTCATGATACACCCCTGTGGTTTTGTTGGATCACTTCAGCCAGATCATATCCGAGTTGATCGGGGCGAAACAAAGGCCGCACCTGCGACAAAGATAGCGGCTGCGTGAACGGGCGATCACGATATTGAGCGCTTCGCGTCCGACGGCGGGTTTGATATAGGGCTTTTTCGCCCAACGGTGGGGCCTGTAGCTCAGTTGGTTAGAGCGGGCCGCTCATAACGGTCTGGTCGTAGGTTCGAGTCCTACCGGGCCCACCACCCTTTGCCTTCGGCTCCGGGCGGTAAGCGGTGTTAAACTTCTCCCTTTGACCTGAGCTGTTCGCGGGCGGTTTGAATTTCGCGGCGCAGGCGTACGGGGTCATGGATGAAAGACACGCGAATATTGCCAGCGCCGGTGCCATGAACTTGCACGGTGCCATAACCGAACATGCGTCCAAAGATGGTCTCGTCGACGTTCACTTCTTCGATTTTGTCCAGGCTCACTTCTTCGGTGGTGATGGAAATCAGGCCAGTCTTTTTGACGAAGCGGTCTGTGGTTACGGCCACTTCAAGCGCGATACCGTGGACAAAGCGCACGAAGCCGTAAAAGGCGGGAACAATTGTCAAGGCGAGGAACATGTAGTCCCACGCGCCGTAGGGCAGGCCCACAATGGCTACGGCCACGAACGGAGCGGTCAGGAGGCTGACGCCTAGCCAATACAGCCAGTGATAGCCAGTCGAGAATAGCAGCTTCTCTTTGGTGCCCAGCGTTCGATTGACATAACTCATGGTGGTTCCCCAGTGGTCCGGCGGGTTGGAGTGTTTTCACATGCCAAGCCATCCCGCAAGCGTCTTGCCGGGTGGCCGGGACTTCGTTAGAAGGCCGCTCCACCTCCTGAGCCTCAGGCTTAACAGTGAAAGAGCGGCGGTTTTTATGGCCTCCTACCAATATGTCTATGTGATGAAACAGCTGGGAAAGACCTATCCCGGCGGCAAGCAGGTGCTGAAAGACATTTGGTTGTCGTTTCTGCCGGGCGTGAAAATTGGCGTGATCGGCCTGAACGGCAGCGGTAAGTCGACCTTGCTGAAGATCATGGCGGGCATGGAGACGGAGTTCACTGGCGAGGCGTGGTCGGCGGAAGGGGCCAGGGTTGGCTACCTTTCGCAGGAGCCGCAGCTGGACGCGACGAAGGACGTGCTTGGCAACGTGATGGGTGCGGTCAAGCACAAGAAGGCGATTGTCGATCGCTACAACGAGATCGCGGCAAACTACACCGACGAAACCGCAGACGAGATGGCGAAGCTGCAAGACCAGATTGATGCGTTGGGTCTGTGGGACCTCGACAGTCAGATCGAGCAGGCGCTGGATGCACTGCGCTGTCCGCCCGGAGATGCGGACGTCAGTAAATTGTCGGGCGGTGAGAAGCGCAGGGTTGCGCTGTGCAAGTTGTTGCTGGAGGCGCCGGTTTTCGAATGATCCTTGGGCTATTGGGTTAATGCTCATGGCGATGATTTATATAGGAGGGCATATTTCTGGGGGGCACTTTAATTGGGCGGTTTCATTTTCAGCA
>JANOFD010000625.1:0-2976 GCA_031413455.1 Rhodobiaceae bacterium | reverse complement strand
GTCATCGCCTTCCTGACGCATCTGGCGGAGTTCATCGGCGAGGATGCACGCTTTGTGCATCAGGGCATGACGTCTTCGGACGTGCTGGACACTTGCCTGGCGGTGCAATTGACGCGGGCCGCCGATTTGTTGATCGACGATACGGACAAGGTGCTTGCGGCGCTGAAAAAGCGTGCCTTCGAATTCAAGATGACGCCAACTATCGGGCGCAGTCATGGCATTCATGCCGAACCTACAACATTCGGCGTGAAGCTCGCCGGTTTTTATGCCGAATTTCAACGGGCGCGGGCGCGGCTGGTGACGGCGCGCGAGGAGATTGCGACCTGCGCAATTTCTGGGGCGGTGGGTACGTTTGCGCAAATCGATCCGCGCGTGGAGGAACATGTCGCCAAGGCGCTTGGTCTGGCGTCTGAGCCGGTGTCGACGCAGGTTATTCCGCGTGACCGGCACGCGGCGTTCTTTGGAACACTGGCTGTAGTCGCCAGTTCGGTTGAACATCTGGCGACGGAAATTCGTCATTTGCAGCGAACGGAAGTGTTGGAGGCGGAAGAGTATTTTTCGGCTGGTCAAAAAGGTTCGTCAGCGATGCCGCATAAGCGCAATCCGGTGCTGACGGAGAATCTGTCGGGCCTGGCGCGGATGGTAAGGGCGTATGCGCTGCCGGCATTCGAGAACGTTGCGTTGTGGCACGAGCGGGACATTTCGCATTCTTCGGCAGAACGCATGATCGGGCCGGATGCGACGGTGACGCTGGACTTCGCCTTGAACAGGTTGGCCGATGTGGTCGAGCGCCTGGTCGTGTATCCGGAGCGGATGCAGCGCAATCTGGATCTGCTGGGCGGGTTGGTGCATTCGCAGCGGGTTATGCTGGCGTTGACGCAGAAAGGCGTGGCGCGCGAGAGCGCTTACGCCCAAGTACAACGCAACGCCATGCCGGTGTGGGAGAATATGCATCACGGGCGTAGCGGACCTACGTTCTTGGAAAATCTCAAGGCGGATGCTGAAGTCACCAAGGCGTTGCCGGTCAATGAACTTGAAGCGCTGTTCGACCTCGCCTATCACTTGAAGCACGTCGATACGATATTCCGCCGCGTATTCGGCGCGACTTAAACTGGAAGTGGAACGAATGGGAACGCCGATTTCGTTGGGTAATGTCTTCGGCGTTCATTTGCGCATTGATATTACAGTATTTCTCATTGCGGCGATGTTTGTCGTCAGTGGGCTTGGTCAAAGCGGATTGAGCGGCGTGCTCGACGAAGTGACGTTCGTTATTTTGTTGTTCCTGAGCATCTATCTTCATGAAATGGGACACGCGGCTGGGGCGCGCGTGTTTGGTATCAGTACGCTCGATGTGACGCTGACATTCTTCGGCGGCTATGCGCGACTGGGACGGCCGACGCGCGGCACTGTTGAAGAAGTTGTCGTCTCGTTTGCGGGGCCGGCCGCAAACCTTGCGATTGGCGGCGCGCTTTATTGGTGGCTTAGCAATGATCAGGTGGGCGTTGTCTCCGAACATTCGTGGCGAATTTTGTGGCGGTTGGCGGATGCCAATCTGGCGCTCGGGATCTTCAACCTGTTGCCGGGCTATCCGCTCGATGGGGGACACATCGCGCGGGCGGTGCTGACCAATTTCATGAAACGCAATCGGGCGCGGGTGATTGTTGGCTATATCGGCGCTGGGATTGGATTGCTGTTGGTCGCCTTGGGGCTGCAAAGTGGCGGACTGGGGTTCACGGTGTTCCTGGGAATTCTTCTGATCATTTCGGCGTCACAGGAAATTCAGGCGGCGAAAAGTTCGCGGTTTTGATGGGCTCTGCTATAGAGGACGGGCATGTCAACTCTCGATTCCAGTCTTCAGGGACGCTTGCAGCGTCTGCTGTCCGAATTACAGCGGCGCAAGGTTATTCGCGTCGCGGCGGGTTATGTGGTCGCGAGCTGGATCATTTTGCAGGTTGCGGCCTCGCTCGAGAATGCGTTGACGCTGCCTGCGTGGTTCGACACGGTGGTGGTTGCGTTTCTCGTCGTGGGATTTCCGATCGCGTTGATAGCGTCGTGGATGTTCGAGTTTACGCCCGAGGGCATCAAGCGCACGGCTGGCTCCGGCGACGGCGCACTCATACGGCCACAAATAAACGACTGGATCCTGACCGGCATGCTGGTGGTGGTGCTGGGCTTTGCGATCAGCCAGTCGTTGATGCCGCGTTCGGGGATGCCGCACTCGGGCGAAACATCATCTGCGGCGTCGCTGGACGTGCCGGAAGCGTCCGTTGCTGTGCTGCCGTTTGAAAATTTGAGCGCCGATAAAGACAACGCCTACTTCGCCGCCGGTATCCAGGACGAAATCCTGACGCGGCTGACGAAGATTGGTTCGCTGAAAGTGATCTCGCGCACCTCGACCGCGCATCTGGCGAGCAGGCCTGACAATTTGCCCGAGATCGCCAAGCAGCTTGGCGTCGCAAATATCCTTGAGGGCAGTGTGCAGCGGCAGGGCGATTCCGTGCGCGTCAATGTCCAGCTGATCAAGGCCGCAACCGACGGTCATCTGTGGGCCGAGATCTATGACCGCAAGCTCGACAATATCTTCGCCGTGCAAAGTGAAATTGCCATCGCCATCGCCGAGGCCTTGAGCGCCAAGGTCACGGGCAGCGAGAAGCGGGAACTGGCTGCCGCGCCGACGAGGAACACGGCGGCTTACGACGCCTATCTTCGCGGGTTAGCGTATGTGCGGAGAGGCGAGTTCCTGAATGCGGTGCGTACCCTTCAGCAGACCGTCAGATCGGACCCTGATTTTGCTGTCGCCTGGGCATTACTTGCACAGGCGCATGCCCGAATTTTCCACGGCGGCGAACAGACAGCAGCGCGTCGCGAGGCGGCGCAACAAGCGCTGAACTCGGCGTTGCGCTTGCAGCCCGCCCTTTCGGAAGTGTTGCTGACGCAGGGCTATCACCAGTACTGGGTCGAGCGGGATTTCGCTGG
>JANOFD010000624.1:0-2881 GCA_031413455.1 Rhodobiaceae bacterium | reverse complement strand
GCTGCGCAAACTCAAGCAACTCGATCTCGCTCAGCGTATCGAAGATTTGCGTGCACCACCCGGTAACCGCCTCGAACAGTTGAAGCGCGGTCGTGCGGGCCAATGGAGCATTCGCGTGAACGATCAGTTCCGTATCTGCTTTCGCTGGACGGGTGCCGACGCCGAAGGTGTTGAAATAGTGGATTATCACTGATGGAGGCCTGCATGAGCAAGAAACTGAAACCCGTTTCGCCCGGCGAGATGCTGACGGAAGAGTTCCTCAAGCCGCTCAAGATGAGTAATTATCGGTTGGCAAAAGAGATCGGCGTTGCGGCGCAGCGCATTGGCGAAATTCGGGCGGGCCGTCGCGCGATTACGGCCGACACCGACTTGCGATTATGCCGGTTCTTCGGACTTTCGGATGGATGGTGGCTGCGATTGCAGGCTGATTACGACACAGAGATTTCTAAGGCGTCTCTCGCTAAAGTGCTGGCGAAGATCAAACCGTGGGGCGAAGGCGTGTTGCGGGCCGGATGAGCCGATGGCAGCGCCGTCGCGCGCCAGCGAAGTCAACACTGTTCGATTTTCCTGGCACTGGCGCCGGGGCGCGCGGGCGCGTAGGTTGGCCGCTACTTCAGGAGATTCCCATGTCATCCAACATTCCCGCTACCGCGCTTCAGCTTCGCTCGCTTGTGACGAAGGACGGCGAATTGCAGTTGTCGCTTGCCCGCGTGGCGGTGGAGGCGCCGGCCGACGGCGAGGTGCTGGTGCGGGTCGAGGCGTCGCCGATCAATCCGTCCGACCTTGGGCTTTTGATCGGGCCGGCCGACCTGAAAGCCGCGCGGGTGTCGGGCAAAGGCGAGGACACGACGGTGGCCGCCCCCATCGCGCCGCAGTTCATGCGTTATATGACGGCGCGGCTGGGGCAATCGATGCCGGTGGGCAACGAGGGTGCGGGCGTGGTGGTCAAGACGGGCTCCTCGCCGCAAGCCAAAGCGTTGCTGGGAAAGACGGTGGCCCTGATCGGCGGAGCGATGTACGCGCAATACCGCATCGCCAAAGTGGCCGACGTTTTACCGTTGCGCGAGGGCACGACGCCGGCCGAAGGCGCGTCGTGTTTCGTCAATCCGCTGACGGCGCTCGGCATGGTCGAGACGATGCGGCGCGAGAACCACAAGGCGCTGGTGCATACGGCGGCGGCCTCCAACCTCGGGCAAATGCTGAACAAGATTTGCCTGGCCGACGGCGTGGGCTTGGTCAATATCGTGCGCAGCGGCGAGCAGGAAAAGATTCTGCGCGATATCGGCGCCAAGATCGTCGTCAATTCGCAAGCGCCGGGCTTCATGGAGAACTTGACGCGCGCGCTGGCCGACACGGGCGCGACGCTGGCGTTCGATGCCATCGGCGGCGGCAAGCTTGCCGGTCAGATCCTCACCTGCATGGAGGCGGCGGCGAACCTGAACGCGGCCAACTACAGCCGCTACGGCTCGACCGTCCATAAGCAGGTCTATATCTATGGTGGCCTCGACACTGGCCCGACCGAATTCGCGCGGTCGTTCGGCATGGCGTGGGGCGTCGGCGGCTGGCTGCTGACGCCGTTCCTGATGAAGATTGGCGCGGCTGAAGGGCAACGACTGCGCCAGCGCGTGGTCGACGAGATCATGACGACGTTCGCCAGCCACTACACGCGAACGATCTCGCTTGCCGAAACGCTGCACCCCGAACTGATCAACGCCTACAACAAGCGCGCGACGGGCGAGAAGTTTTTGATCAACCCGAGCTTGGGTGTGTGATGGTTACGGAAAGTCTCCCCTTGCCGGAGCTGCAGTCATTGCGTACAATGCTGTCAATGCATTCACTGGAGTCCACCTATGGCAACATTGACCATTCGGAAGCTGGATGAGAAGACGAAGAAGAAATTGCGTGTTCGTGCGGCCCAAAACGGGCACTCGATGGAGGAAGAGGCGCGCCGGATTCTGAACGATGGGCTTTCCGAAAAATTACAATCACCTATGAACATGTATGATGCAATTCGGCGACATATCGAGCCTATCGGTGGAGTAAACCTGAAGATTCCACCGCGCAGCCGGACCATTCGCACGCCTAACTTTGACCGATGATTATTGTCGATACCAACGTCTTGTCCGAGATGATGCGTGACACTCCCGACCCTTTGGTCAAGCGTTGGATGACATCGCAATTTCCTGCTGGTCTGTTTACGACAGCAATCTGCGAGGCCGAGATCTTGTACGGCGTCGCTCTGCTACCAGGGGGCCGACGGCGCAACGCATTGAGCAAAGCCGCTGTGTCCATCTTCGGGGAGTTCTCAGGCCGCATCTTGCCGTTCGACAGTGCCGCGGCGAAAGCATTTGCCGAAATTGCCGCCGAACGCAGGCGGCTTGGCAAACCTGTCGGCGAAAGCGATGCTCAAATCGCCGCGATTGCACGTGTGCACGGTGCTACCGTGGCGACACGTGATGTCGGCGACTTTACCGATTGCGGAATCGAAGTGATTAGTCCCTGGGGTGCACCGTGAGGTTCATTGGTCAAGTGCAATGCGATCGACTTCGGGCATGAGCAACAAAAGCGAGAGCATACTGCCCCCCTCAAAGCGCCTGCTGCTGCTTGAGGCGCGGGGGTTGTTGGATATTCCGGCTTTGTTTGTAGCGGCGCCGTTTTTGTTGACGGCGCGGCGTGGGGTCAAGCATGGCGTGATTGTGTTGCCGGGATTTGGGGCGGATGACCGGTCGACGGTTTTGATCCGGCGCTATTTATCGATGCTGGGATATGACGTGCATGGATGGAAGCGCGGTCGCAATGTACGCAAGCCGGGCGCGGATTTCGCGGCGGTGATCGAACAGATCAAGGCGTTGCGGGCCAAGCATGATCTGCCGGTCAGTCT
>JANOFD010000623.1:0-1276 GCA_031413455.1 Rhodobiaceae bacterium | reverse complement strand
GCGCCGCGCAACTCGCTCGCGATGTCGTAGATGAGCGAGCCGCCGCCCTGGAGGCCGCTGGATACGAAGCACGAGGCGAATACGGAATTGAAGGCCGACGATACTTCAGAAAGGCCAGCACGGACGCGTCGCGCCCTGGCTATCATGTGCACGTCTATCAACTGGACTCCGAGCATATCGCCAGGCACTTATGCTTCCGAGACTACCTCTTGATGAAACCGGATGTGGCTCAAGCATACTCAGCGCTAAAGATTGAGTTGAGCGGCCAAACCGGCGCACTTGCCGCGGATTACGTGGCGCAAAAATCGCAGTTCATCAAACAGGTTGAAAGGGACGCGCTGGCGCATTTCGCTCGAAGGGCGGAATGACCGTTTCCGGCGCGGTGCGGAACTCGGGGACAAAAGGGGCAGGGGCGCGAGACTTCATTTCGCTGGCCCCGGTGCTGAGTAGCTGCCGTCCGCGCGGTCCCCGGCCCGTGTCTCGGTCAAAGCCGACGCGATCATTGCCCCAAGCGCCATATCGTCCTCTTGTCCGAAACCGTGATGCCTGATCCTGCCATCGCGCCCGATCAGAATGCTGGTCGGCGTACCGCGCATCTGAAAGCGGGCCATCGAAACCGGCATTGGAGAATGCGCGCCGGCTTGGTCAACGCCGATCGGCATCGTCAACCGGTACTCGTGAATGAAGGCCTCAAGCGACACGGGCGTCATCGCTGCGTGATGCTCGAAGACGGTGTGAAGCCCGATCACCTGCAGATCGGTATCGCCAAACAGCCGGTGCGCCCGCTCGGCTTGCGGCGTGCCATGCGCCACACAGCCGGGACAGAGCATCTGGAAGGCGTGAACGAGCACCGGCCGGCCCCGCAATCCCGCCAGCGTGAGCGGCGTCTTGGTGTTAAACCACTGACTGACCGCAAGTTCAGGCACCAATCCGGTGCCATGGAGTTCTCTGCGAATGCCTGTCATTCCACCGCTCCCGTTGACGAAAGGGTGCCCGCCAACGCAAGAAAATGCAAGCGGCAAACAAATCCGCCGCCACTAGGCGAAGTTGCTGCATCATCATGCTCTGCCCGGTCTCAACAGGTAGAGAAGCGCCGGTGGGATGAGCAGCCACTGCAGCAGGGGCGTGAGGCCGACATTGAGCCACGGCACAATCGGCATCTCGCGTGCGTAGGCCCAGCTCCCTTTCGCGGTATTCGTCCACTCGCTGTAAACGGTGAAGACGACGCCCATGACGACCGCCGCGAGCGCGACGAGGTCAATGGCCAGTTGTTCTT
>JANOFD010000622.1:0-1959 GCA_031413455.1 Rhodobiaceae bacterium | reverse complement strand
CAATTCCAGACCAGCAACGCGCACCGTTGCTGGCATTGGGCCTAGACCGCTCTCACTCGCGATATCGCAAACCCCGCAAGCCGGCTGCGTCGTAGATCGCGTCAAGGGTTTCCTGTTGCAGCAGGATGCCTTCGCCTTCCGTCGGCAGCGGCAATGCTGCGTCCAACGCGTGCAGCACCGTTTCCAGCTGCCAGACATAGGTCGCGATGCGGCTGACACGGGCGGTGACGTTTTTGGGACCCGCTTTCAGCGTCAGGTTTGCACCATAGTGCGGGGCGAGCGGATTGGTGAAATTGATTTCGCCTTTGGTGCCCTTGACGTGCAGTGCAGCGGCGAAGGCCTGGCCGTGAGCCATCGACGCCGACAGTTTCGCCTTGATGGCGCCAGGATAGGTGAGTTCGGCGCTCAGACTTTCGTCGACACCGCGTGATGTCAGTTCCGCGCGCGCCTGAATGTGCGCCGGATGGCCGCGCATGATGTTCAGGGCCCAGCTCAACGGATAGCAGCCCAGATCCATGAATGCGCCGCCGCCAGTTTCAGGCAGGTGACGGATCTCTTCGCCGCCGCGGTCGTCGATGGCGACGTTGAATATTGCGTCGATTGCCGTGACGCTTCCAATCTCGCCCGCGTCAATCCAGGCCAGCACCTGCAAGTATCCCGGATGATAACGATAGTGAAAAGCTTCGATGACGCGCTTACCTGCCCTTCGTGCAGCAGCCAGAACGGCGCGCGCTTCTTGCGCGTTCATCGCGAATGGCTTTTCGCAAAGCACATGCTTGCCGGCTTCGAGCGCCTTGATGCACCATTCGGCATGCAGATTGATGGGCAGTGCGTTGTAAACCAGATCGACGTCGTCAGCGTTCACCAGCGCTTCGTAATCATCGGCGACACGGGCAAAGCCATGCGTGTCCGCAAAGGCCTGCGCCCGCGACCGGTCGCGCGCCGCAACCACCTGCAAAATCGCGCCGGGGCGTACCTTCGACGGATAAACGATGGCGGGCGGCGTAATGCGCGCCGCGCCAAGACAACCAATGCGCATGGGGGAGACCTTCGGGGCTGTGGATTCCGTCATTCTATAGACATTGCTCTGCATGTGCTAGCGTGTTGGCGGTACTCGAGGCAGACCTTTGAACACAGTTGCAGCAGACACTTCGCTTGTGCCCGGCCGCTCGTGCGCCGCCTGCACGATGTGTTGCAAGCTTCCGGCTATTCCGGTGCTCAACAAGCCAGCCCAGAAACTGTGCATCAACTGCAATGCCGGTGTTGGCTGCAACATATACGACAGCCGCCCGCAGACGTGCGCGGAATTTTATTGCATGTACATGTTGAACGCAGCCCTCGGCGACGAATGGAAGCCATCGCGCAGCAAAATGATGGTGACCTACGAAGCACCAGAGGAACGTCTGGTCGTGCATGTCGACCCCAGCAGGCGCGGCGCCTGGCGGACCCAACCGTTCCACGCGCTGATCAAGAAATGGGCGGCGAACTCACCGCGCGGGCACGTTCTTGTTTGGGACGGCCGCAACGTGATTGTTGCTCTTGCGGACAGAGACATAGACCTGGGCCAGGCGAAAGACGGGCAACACATCCTCATTCGCGCCAAACGCACAGCAACCGGCAAGGACTATGATGCGTTCCTCCTCGATCCCGATGACCCCCGGATAAAAGCAAACGTTTAGCCCCACTTGTGCAATTCCCTGGTGACTCTGCCACCAGTTCGGCTAAAACCCCGGGTGGAATGATAAGGAACATACCATGAGATCGCACTACGCAATGCTTGTGTTGAGCGCCGCCATAATGCTGAACGCGTGCGGCGGATCAGGCACATCCACGCAACCCACCCCGGCAACAGCCGCCGACGCCGACAAGTTCGTCGCCGAGATCAACGCCGATTTGCGCAAGATGCAGCCTTACTTCAGCGCCTCGCAATGGCTGCAGGCGACCTACATCACCGACGAC
>JANOFD010000621.1:0-17511 GCA_031413455.1 Rhodobiaceae bacterium | reverse complement strand
CGTTTTTGACTGTCAATGCCGTGAGTGCGCTGACCGGTCTTGTCGACGACTCGGTGCTTATGTCGCCGATGGATGGCTCGTTCTTCGGTTTGCGCACGCAGGTCGCTCTTTTGGCGATGGTGTTGACACTCTTTGCGCTGGCATTTGTGATCCTGGTTCCGCATTTACCGAAGCTCGCATTGTTGCCGGCCTTGTTAGTGCTGGTCTGGCAAATTCTGGGAGCGCCCGGTTTGGAGTGGTCGATCTCCGACCGCAAGTCGTGGGTGATGCTTGATGCCATCGCGCTGGCAAGCGTGGCGCTGGCGTTTGCGATCAACAGATCGTCGACCGGTCACTGGTTTCTTGCAGCATCGCGCTTGCCGTTGCGAGAAAAACTGGTTGTTCGGACGCTGATTGCCATGCCGATTGCTGCATTGGCGGTGGCATTCGTCGCCATCGGCGCAATGGTGGCGGCGGTGCCAGTGTTCATCGAGCAACAGTCGCGGGGCTATCTGCATTTTGCAGCCAAAGGTCTTGAGGTGCGCGAAACAATCATGCGCAAAGGGGACCGGACAGTGCATCTGGTGGGGATGGTGCATATCGGTGAGCCCAGTTTTTACCGTGGTTTGTATGCCAGCATTCCCACGGACGCGCTCATCCTGGCCGAAGGTGTCACCGATCGCGAAGGCCGGATGAAGGCGAAGCCCGTTTACGAAAATGCCGCGCGCGGGCTGGGCCTGGAATCCCAAGGCGAATTTCAAAAGCAGCTCGCGAACTCAACGCCGGTGCCGAATTCTGCCAATCCTGCGTTGCCAGTGAAACCAGGCCCCTATGTCGTCTTTGCCGACATCGATGTTTCGGAATTGTCGCCGGCGACGACGAGATTTCTTGAGGCGGTGGGTACTATATTTCAAAGCCCGACTTTGGCCGAGGCTTTGCAGCGCTATGTCGCCGTCGCCTCCCAGTTCACCGATGACGAAGTGAAGGCGATCATGGACGAGATCGTCAACAAGCGAAATCAACGGGCACTGTCGTCCTTCGACAAGTATGCAGACCAGTACAAAACGATTTATTTGCCGTGGGGCGCCCTGCATATGCCGGACTTCGAAGACGAGATGACGAAGCGGGGATACCGCATCGAAAGTCAGCGCATGTTGCCCATCGCGCGTTATCAAACGATTATCGATGCACTCTCTGGCCGGTTGGGCGCCATGCGCCCAGTCAGTTGGCGCCTTCGACCTCATAGCGCCACAAGAAGTGGATAGGTTGCGATGCCGTCCGCCGGCCGACGAACGCAAGGTAGGCGCCATACAAGGTAACGCCAGCTGAGGCGTAATTATGCAGGGTCTGCAAGGAGCCGCAGGGCAGGAGCCCCGCCCACAAACCGTAGCCCGTGCCTACGGCGCCGAATATGGCGCCCCAAACGCCGCGCGAGCGGTACCAAGGTTTCGACCAAACCGTAATTGCCATGACCATGTTTCCCCAATTTGACCCAATCCAGGCGTCAAGAACCATGTAGCAACGGGAAATGACAATTGGGTGACGACCCGCGTGACGTGGGCGCATAGAAAAGGGCGGCGGTTGGCCAATAGCCGACCCACCGCCCGCTGGGACTTAAAACCTCACCCGAAGCTCTTGATCGCCCAAATTGCCAAGACAACTGCGCCCGTTGCCATCAACGGCCACAGCGGAGCCAGCAAGAACCAGATCGGAGATGGTGGTGTGCGCATGGTCATTTACTCCTTCAACAGATCGACGTCAGGTCGTTAATATGCACATTGTGCGCATTATGACAAGTGTGTGAACCGCACCAAGTGCGCTTTTTTTCTTTGAGCCGGTCTTGAATCATATTGTGACGACCGGCTGGCCGGGTCAGCGATGGCATTCCCGTGGCACTTCCGGTCAGGAAACCCGGCATTCAAGCGAACATAAAACCCTTACATTTACTTGCAAATGTGGCGTTACAGGGACAGCGCGGCGGGCCCCTATCGTGCCCCCGGAACGGGCAAGGGCTTCGTCTAGTGTGCGATGCAGCATAGGGCTTGTGTTTGACGTACTTGCCCTTCGGGCAAGGTCCAGCGGGGGGCATCTATAGGCTGGTTACAGGCCTCCCGGCGCCAAAACAGGGCTGGGCGAATCAGTTGCCGGGTTCAGAGTAGGGGAAGCCTGGAGCCGACAAGGGCCGAAAAGGCAGAATGGCGCGCCCTAGGGGAGTCGAACCCCTCTTGCAAGAATGAAAATCTTGAGTCCTAACCGATAGACGAAGGGCGCCCACTGAGCCGGGGCGGATTTTGGCCGCCGGACAGAGGGGCGCTTATTATAGGGTGGCCGGGCTTGAGGCAAGCCCTCAGGAAATAGGCCGCAAGACCTATCCAAAACGCCCAGTCAGGTAGTCTTCCGTGCGCTGAACCTGAGGGCGCTCGAACATCGATTTGGTGTCGCCATACTCGATCAGGCGCCCTAAATACATAAAGGCTGTGTTGTCGGCGACGCGGGCGGCCTGTTGCATGTTGTGGGTGACGATAATGATCGTGTAGCGGCCCTTCAGCTCGTCGATCAGCTCTTCTATTTTGGCTGTCGCGATGGGGTCGAGCGCCGAGCAGGGCTCGTCCATCAGTAGCACTTCGGGGTTGCCCGCGATGGCGCGTGCGATACAGAGCCGCTGCTGCTGGCCGCCCGACAACCCGAGGGCGCTTTCATTGAGGCGGTCCTTGACTTCATCCCACAGGGCGGCGCCGCGCAACGCCGCTTCGGCGGCCTCTTTCAGCAAGGCCCGGTTGGTCACACCGTCGACGCGCAGCGGATAGATCACGTTCTCGGTGATGGACATAGGGAAGGGGTTTGGCTTTTGGAACACCATGCCCATGCGTTTGCGCAAGGCGATGACGTCGATGGTCGAGCCATAAATCGCTTCGCCTTCCAGAGTCATCTGCCCCGTCGAACGCATGCCGTCGATCAAATCGTTCATGCGGTTCATGCCGCGCAACAGGGTCGACTTACCGCAACCGGATGGACCGATCAGGGCTGCGCACAAACCCTTTTGAAATTCCAGCGAGTTGTCCCACAGCGCGCGCGCCTGACCGTACCAAAGGCTGAAGTTTTCGACCTTCAGACTTATGCCCTGCTCGCCTGTCTTGACGTGATAGGCCGTGGGTTCGAACTCGCCTGATTGTGCCGATCTTGTTTTAGCCGCAGCCATAGCTCCCCCGGAAATTAGAACTGACCCACCTGGTAGGCACGCTTCAAGCGCGAGCGAACCTGAATCGCAAACGCATTGAGGACGAGCACCAGAGTGATCAGCAAAAGTGTTGTGACAAACACCATAGGTCTGCCGGCCTCGGAATTGCGAGACTGGAAACCGGTGTCATAGATGTGAAAACCAAGATGCATAAAGCTGCGCTCGAGATGTATGAACGGCGCGGTCAAGTCGACGGGCAATTCCGGCGCTAGTTTGACGACGCCCACGATCATCAAGGGCGCTACCTCCCCGGCGCCTCGCGCCATCGCCAGGATCAGTCCGGTCAAGATGCCGGGCGCCGCGCGCGGAAGAACAATCCGGGAGATGGTTTGCCATTTCGAAGCGCCACAGGCGAGCGATCCTTCGCGCATAGAACGCGGCACGGCTGCCAACGCTTCTTCGGTTGCCACGATCACCACCGGCACCGTCAGCAAGGCCAGGGTCAGCGACGCCCACAGCATGCCACCGGTGCCGAATGTCGGACTGGGCAATTTCTCGGGGAAGAATAACTGATCTACCGAGCCGCCGACGATGTAACAGAAGAACCCCAAGCCGAAAACGCCGTAGACAATGGACGGAACACCAGCGAGGTTGTTGACGCAAATGCGGATGAAGGCAACAAAGGCACCCTGGGTTGCATATTCCCGCAAGTAGAGCGCTGTGACGACGCCGAAAGGCGCAACCGCCAGGCTCAACAGGATCATCATCGTCAGGGTGCCGACAAGAGCGGGCAAAATGCCGCCTTCGGTGTTGGCTTCACGCGGTTGCTCGGTGATGAACTCGAACCAGCGCGCGCCGTAGATCGACCATTTCTGTCCGTCCGACAGATTGTTGGCCGGATAAAAGCGCACCAGTCGCGATAGGGGCAAAGTCTTGGTTTGTCCGTCGATAGCCTCAAGCGTTATCGACACGGCTTCATCGGCCTGACGCAGCAGGGACGCTTTGTCTGTCAGAATTTTGTACCCGGCTTCTTGCTCCCTGGTGAAGCGTTCCGATTGCGCTTTGGCGGCTTTGGCCTCTGGGCTTGCTTCCCCAAAATTCAAAATCGCACGCCGAACATCCAACCGCGATTCTTCGATCAAGCGGTTGATCTCGGCGATTTCCACCTTTTCCAAGCGCTCAATCGCCCGGCGTCGCCTTTTTGCATCGGTGTGGGCCTTCAGAAGCGGGCCGATTTCGGGTTTCGAAACCTTGGCGCCGGCCGTGTCCAATTCCTTGATGCGCCCGACAAACGGCCCCCATTCGAGGCGTTCGATAAAGTAGATGTCTTTTGGATAGGCGACGGAATTGACATCGAAGTCCGCAATCCAAACAAAGTCCTCGCCGAAAAGGTCATAGTTTCCCACACGATAAAGCGTGCGCTCGACGATGCCGAAATCGGCCCGAATCTTATCGCGCACACTTTCGCTCTTTCCCTCCAGCTGTTCCGGGGAGGGTTTGAAAGTTTCGGTTCTGAACACCTCACCGGCGACCAACTTGCCGTCAGTGGTCGTGACGACTGCTATGGGCTGGGGCCAGAATGTCGAGGCGCCGACATAGATGATGAAGGCGAGGAAGCCTGTTATCATTGCCAGACCGGCAACGAGTGCGGCGCCCATGAGCCACACGAACGGTTCGCCGCGAGCGGCCAAATCGCTGCGTGCCAGGCGCCTGGGCTTTGGTGCGGCGATTGTCATGGGTTCACCCTGCGCATCACAATTGCGCCGCGCGTTTGCGATAGCGCTGACGCACCAACTCCGCGACCGTATTGATCACGAACGTCATCACAAACAGCACCAGTGCACATAAAAACAGCGTTCGATAAAGCGTCGAGTCGCGAACGGCTTCGGGCAGCTCGACGTTGATGTTGGCCGAGAGGGTGCGCAAGCCGCTAAAAATGTTCATATCGAGAATGGGTGTGTTGCCGGTGGCCATGACGACGATCATGGTTTCCCCGACCGCGCGTCCGAGGCCGATCATGATCGCGGAAAATATGCCCGAAGCCGCGGTGGGCACGACAATCCATGCCGCGGTTTGCCACTTCGAGGCGCCGCAAGCGAGCGAGCCTGATCTCAGATAGTTGGGAACAGCGTTCAACGCGTCTTCTGAAATCGTGTAGATAATTGGAATTTCCGCAAAAGCAATCGCAAAGGCCACGACCAGCGCATTCCGCTGCACGTAAGTGTCGATCAAACCCCCACGCGCATCGTAACCCACTTCGTTCAACAGCAACGACAGCACCCAAGCCATTCCAACACCAAGGACCAGAAAGATCAGCCACCCCAGAAGCTCACGCGTCGCGGCCATGAATTTCGGCAACTCGCGAAGGTTGTGCCGGTAGGTGACGTTAAACAGCGGCCGCGTGCCAATGAACACGAGTATGAAAGATGCCGGGATCAATATGAGAAAGAGAAACGGCTGCGCCGAGCCTTCGCCCGACGTCCATTTTTTAAAATCGCCGTCGAAGAAGATGTTTTCGACAATGGGCCCAAACAAGCGGCTGAGCCAAACTGCCGCCAAAATTGCTAGGAAATATGCGAAGAGTTTCGGCGCCCCGTCCAAGACATTGGCGATAGGTTGGGGCAGCAATTGCCATAGAAATGACAAGGTAATCAATGTCAGCGGTATGACTCCGAACGCGATGACAATGGCGGCGATCCAATTCTCGACAATGGGTGACAGCACGAGAGCTGCCACAAAACCGATGACGACGGACGGTAGAGTCGCCATCAACTCCATCACCGGCTTGACTACCGACCTGGTCCGCGGTGGCAAGAATTCTGAGGTATAGATGGCTGCCAAAAGCGCAATGGGAATAGCCAGCATCAGCGAATAGATCGCCGCTTTGAATGTTCCGAAAATGAGCGGTACCAGCGACAATTTGGGTTCGACAGCGTCGGTCCCTGCCGTCGACTGCCACACAAAGCTGGGCTCGCTGTAGCCCTCGTACCAGACTTTTCCAAACACCGATTGCAGTGTCGTTTCGGGATGGGGAACATTGATGCCCCACAGCAAGGCGCGGTTGTTTTTTCCGATCGCCAGCACCCCGTCATCCTTGGGTGCGAACACAGTGGCTTGTATGCCGCTCTTGTCCGGAGACCCCGGCAATTCCAGCAATGTGCGTTCGGTCGTACCATGCCGGATCCAGACATTCCCCTTGGCATCCGTGGTCGTAAACATACGCGTGCGCTGGCTGACGCGGATGTCGGTGATCGCCGCCGGTTGCTTCACAAAATCCGCGTGCACTTTGGTCAGCACGATACCGTCTGTGGTGTCTTTAGACTTGCGGTCGACACCGAACCACAACGAAATGGATCCATCGGATCCGCCGACAATGATCGAGTTCTCGGCGTTCATGTAAGTCAGCGCCGTAACTTCAACGCCTGGCTCTGCCACTTTCACTGTCTCGGCCAATTGAGGATTGGCGAAGTTGCGCGTATTGTACCTGTAGATCGTTCCATTTTTTGTGGCGACGAGAACGCGGTCACCAGGCGTATTTAGCAGGATTTTTGTTACGTCCGCCGCACTGGCCTGTAACGGAATTTCTGCATTGGAAATTTGAGTGAGGCCTTCACCAGTCATCATATTGAGCTCGGTATAGGCCTGGCTCAACCGCAGTTTCCCGTTGGCATCCAGCGTCACGAAAGTCTTCAACGGGCGTTCCGCAGTTCCTCCCAAGCGATAGTCCGCTTTCAAAATCGTGACGCCGGGTTCGGCAATCGCTGCCGGCGCGTCGATGGCGATGTCCACGCTCGTGCGTCGGAACTGCCCCGGAATGCGGGAGAAAACCTGAGTGCCATCTGTCGAGTCGCGCGCGTCGAGCTTTCGAACATTTGCCGGGACTTGGCTTGCGGGCGTGACCTGCGCCGTCAAATTGAATTTCGCGGTTCGAATTGTGCCGTCGGCAAATCCGAACAACACGTCATCGCCGCGAAGCGTCGCCGCGAATGCCGTGGCGCTAAGTCCGCCAAGGTCGAAGCTTGGCGATTGAAGTCGCGTTCCCGTTCCAACGTGGAACGCCTTGACGTGTCCGTCGGCTTGCAGATCGGCTGCAATCGTTTGGTGTTCGTCCATCTGCGTATGAAGGAATGCAGCGGCGGATGCTTCGAGCGAGTACGTCTTGGTTCCCATGACTTTGCCGCCATCCAACAATGGCAGGCACACATAAATCAGGAACGCCATGATCGTGAACACGGCAAGGATGACCAACGTCCCGCCGATCGA
Source organism: Rhodobiaceae bacterium (assembly GCA_031413455.1). Taxonomy (GTDB): domain Bacteria; phylum Pseudomonadota; class Alphaproteobacteria; order Micropepsales; family Micropepsaceae; genus SZUA-430. Next base: position 10,091 of record JANOFD010000621.1, on the reverse strand, counting down.
AATGCCATAGCGCGCGATGGAATCGGCATAGAGAACCGACGCCTTTGTCTTCTTGTCGCGTTGATAAACCACAGACGCCGGCCGCTTTTCATGCGTTGCCGCAATCTCAGACTCTTCAGCCATAGCCCCGTTCACCCACTAACAACCGGAACAATGATCCCGGATTCCCCAAGCCGCGTCGCTGCCCCCAGATACGCGAAAACCCGGCGGCTGCAAACAGCAGCCGCCGGGCAGTTTAGCTTCTAAGTCCTAGTTTCCAAGTCCCAACTTGCTACGATCTTCGTTCGCAAACACGAAAGGCATCGGAAAGTAACCGTCCTTGACTGTGGCCGACTGACCATTCTTGGACAGCACGAACTTCAAGAATTCGCCACGAAGCGGATCCAATGCGCCCGATGGGTTCTTGTTCACATAGACGTAAAGGAAGCGCGAGATCGGATACTTGCCCGCGTACGCATTAGCTTGGTTAGGCTCGTTGCACTGACCATCCCGGCCTGAGATCGCAAGAGCTTTCACGTCGGCGGTCTTGTACCCAATGCCGGAATAGCCGATCGCGAACTTGTCAGACGCGATACCTTGAACCACGGCCGACGAACCAGGTTGCTCTTTCACGGTTCCCTTATAGTCGCCGTTGGCGAGCGCAACTTCTTTGAAATAACCATAGGTGCCTGAAGCCGAATTACGGCCAAAAAGCGAGATGGTCTTGCCGGCATACTCACCCGTCACTCCAAGCTGATCCCAAGTCTTCAGATCAGGAGAACCCGTATTACGAGTTACAGAAAAAATGCCGTCAAGCTGACCCAGCGACAAGCACTTAACCGGATTGTCCTTGTGTACAAACACTGCGAGCGCATCGACCGCAACGCGAACTTCCGTTGGCTTGTAACCGTATTTGGCTTCGAACTGATCCTTCTCAGCCGGGCGCATAGCGCGCGACATGGGTCCGAATTGCGCCGTACCAGCGATCATTGCCGGCGGGGCGGTGGACGAACCCTTGCCTTCAATCTCGATCTTCACGCCCGGATAGATTTTCTTGAAATCTTCAGCCCACAGCGTCATCAGATTGTTCAAAGTGTCTGAACCGATTGATTTCAGAGTGCCTGATACACCGGACGTCGATTGATAGTCCTTGAAGCGCGGATCGATCGCGTCGGCGCCCAAAGCCGCGCCTGCTAAGAACGTAGTCGCCAAGAATGTCGCAAAACCCAGTTTCATTTTCATCAGTGAACCTCGTTTGAAATCGCATGTGCGAGCATCGGTTGCTCGTGCATCCGAGCTCTCACAGGCAAGGCGTAAACCACGCCACAGTGAAGCTTTTGTGATGCTCGCGTCTCAGACTTGCTTCACTTCCGAAGGCTGGCGGTAAGCGGTGGGAGAACCGTTACGATTCAATGGGTTGTCGCGCTGATACGATTTGTCGCTGCTCGCATAAAGTCTGTGGATGGTGCCATTGTATCACCGGCACGAACTACCTCCGCGCGAAGGCGATGCGGTCGCACACAACCGCTGCGCATGCTCCAAAAATCTGCGCGGCTATGAAACAGGGCACGGAACTCATAGCGATGCCTGCAAAGCTATCCGAGAGCATACGCGCCACTGTGACGGCGGGATTTGCGAACGAAGTGGACGCTGTGAACCAGTACGCGGCACAGATATAGCAGGCGACCGCACTGGCGACATGAGTTGCCCGGTGGCGGGAGGTGAGCACAATCGTCAGCACCAAACCGAAAGTCGCTACAAATTCGGACAAAAATTGTCCGGGACCGTCACGCAGTTTGCTGGACATTTGCAGGACCGGTTCATCGAACATCGCGTGTGCGAGCCATGTCCCGCAAATCGCCCCAAAGAGCTGCGCGCCGGCAAAGGCGGCCGCCTGCCAACACTTCAATTCCTTTTGCAAAACACTGGCCAGTGTCACTGCCGGATTGAAATGCGCGCCGGACACGGGCCCAAACATCGTGATGAGCACAAACAACATCGCTCCTGTTGCCACGGTATTGCAAAGCAACGCCAGGGCCTCGTTCCCGTCCGCCAGCCGCCAGGCCATGATCCCAGAGCCGACGACGCACGCCACGAGCAGGCACGAGCCCAGGGCTTCGGCCGCCAGCTTTGTCCAGAGCATTGATTTTGCCTCAGACAACGCGTTGCCCGTCACGGTCGATGACAAGCTCGCCATCTTCTTTGCGATACTCACCTCGCTGCGGCGCCGGAAGTATGTCCAGCACAATCTCGGACGGACGGCACAGTTTCACGCCGAGCGATGTCACCACGATCGGGCGATTGATGAGAATGGGGTGCGCCAACATGACGTCGACGAGCTGCGCATCCGTCAAATCTGGATTATCAAGCCCCATCTCGGCGTACGGCGTTCCCTTCTCGCGCAACAGGTCTCGCGGCTGCACGCCCATCCGCTCAATGAGCCCGCGCAACTCGTTCACCGAAGGCGGCGTCTTTAGATATTCAATGACTTGTGGCTCGATGCCCGAATTGCGTATCAGGCCCAGCGTATTGCGCGACGTTGCGCACTGCGGGTTGTGATAAATAGTGACAGTGTTCATCATCCTCGGTCTCGACATTTCTCGGCAGATAACCACGCAGCGGTGAAGCTATTGTGAATGCGGCGCGCCAAGCGAACTAACTATAAGATTGCACGTCTTGGCTGCAGTTTTTGGCAGCGAAAGGTTCAATTTTCAAACAAATCTTTTGCGCGCCCAGTAGCACCATGCACCGGAGCCAGTTAAATTCCCCGTAGCGGGCGGGCGTTCAGCCGGGGGTAACAGGCCGACAATGCGCAGTAAATTCTACCTTATCTGTTGGGCTCTGTCTGTGATGGCGACATCCTCGCTTGCGCAACCAGTTGATGATCCACCGTCCGGATTCGGCGCCCCCGCTCTGGGTGCCCCGCCGCGCGAAGAGAGCGGTCCACTGGACAAAAAAAGTCCAGACCGTTTTGCGCCCGTACCTCAGGTTGACCAAATTACAGCCGCGCCGCAAGACGATGTAGCGCCACCAGTCAGCGCCAGTGCATCCACCTTCAAGCCCTATGTCGATGGCCTGATGTCCGGCCTTGTCACAGCGGGTGAGATTCCAGGCGCGGCCATCGTTATCATTCAAGACGGAAAAATCGTGCTTAAGGCCGGGTACGGATTCGCCGACATCCGCGCCCGCACGCCGGTTGATCCGGATCGGACACGCTTTCGCGTTGCGTCGATTTCAAAACTCTTTACGGCGACGGCTGTGATGCAAATCGTCGAGCAGGGCAAAGTCGACCTCAACGCCGACGTGAACACTTATCTCTCGGCGTTCAAGATTCCATCGAACTACCCCGAAGCGGTGACGTTGGCCAATTTGTTGACCCACACTGCCGGCTTTGACGACCGCTATCTGGGCTTGGGGGCGCCATTGCAGGGGCCTGTGCAACCGCTGGGCCTGTACTTGTCCCGTCAAATGCCGCCGCGCGTTCTTGCCCCCAACACGGTGATTGCCTATTCAAACCACGGCTATGCTTTGGCTGGACATATCGTCGAAAATGTCAGCGGCCAGGAATTCAATGCCTATGTGCGGGAACATATTTTCACACCTCTTGGCATGACGGCCTCCAGTTTCGGCGTTCCCTATCCGCTGCCCGCGGACATCGCGGTGCCGTACCTGCGTGGGGGGGATGAAGGTGGGTACAGCCGAATTGCACTGGACCGTGTGGCCACGGGCCCGGCCGGTGATCTCATTACTACCGCTGCCGATATGGTGCCGTTCATGCTGGCGCATTTGAGCAAAGGTGCCTACGGGGATGGCGAGCATTTGCTGTCGGAACCCACAATCGAAAAAATGCACGCGGGACATTTCTCCAACGCGGAGGGACTGGATAGTTGGGCATATGGCTTTGCCAGCGGACGCCGCAACGGCATACGCTGGATTGGCCATGATGGCTCGTGGCCGGGCTTTTGCGCCCGACTGGTGCTGCATCCGGAGACAAGATCCGGATTTTTCGTCGCCACCAATGTGAACTGTAAATTCTCCAGCAGCGCTTCCCTGAACAAGGCGCTGTTCGATCTGATATGGCCAAGCAAAAGCGAACCGGTTGTTGCGGCGGGGCCAGAAATAGAAGCTCGCGCGCGCGCCGTTGCGGGGACATACATGTCCGTGCGCCGGGCGCGCTCCGACTTTACGGTTATGGGAGCTGCAGCCTCGCAAATTACGGTGAAGGCGGCGGGCGAGGGGCTGTTGCAGGTTTTCTTGCCCGCTGTGGGCCGCGACCTCGTTTTCCTGCCGCAAATCAACGGTACGTGGATCAACCCGGATTTTCAATGGAAAGCTGCCGCCCAAACCGGCGCCAAAGGGGACGTCAAAAGATTCATTGTTGACACCGACGCCTATGACCGTGTCACCGGAACAGGCGAGTGGGCGATGTGGTCGGTGGCACTCGCCCTGGTTGTCGCCATCTGCATTATGACGCTCTGGGGGTGGGCCAACGGGTTCCTCAGCCGCCACTTTTTTGGCGAGCCACAGGCCGTCATTTTGTTTGCGCCGCGTATCATAGGGTTTCTTGCGGCGGGTCTGACGGTCGCGACGCTGGTGGCGATGGCAGCCCTGCTTTCCAATGCCGCGCCCATCGCTATTTTGCACGGTCCCTCGCCGGCGCTGCTGGCCCTTCTGGTTATCCCCGTCGTGATCGGGGTGCTTGCCATTCCGATGGTGATCTGGAGCATCTCAGGTTTCGGCGCCGGACCTCGCGCCCGCATGGCCCAGATGGGCTACATCGTGTTGACTCTCGCCATCCTCGCGTTCGTTGCTTTTGCCTGGCAGTGGGGCTTGCACCCGTTCGCGGTGATGGGGACCTCGTAAGCACTGGAGTCCCTTAAGTGGTTGGTGCCAGGCGTTTCTGACTTCGTGCGGCGTCGCCCCCATCCGTCACGCCGTGAAGGACGGCGCGCGACCTTCCCCCGCGTCGCTCCGCTCCCAGGAGAAGTGCAATAAGTGCGGGTAGGTGCGCGCCGCCGCATTGATGACAATTCTATCCTCACCTTAGTCTATCGCCGCTTTCGCAAGCACGTCGTCGATGAATGCGATGGACTTTGTGCCGGGCGTAGAAAAAACTTTCGTATTGCTGCTGTTGCACTCGCTCAGGCGTTGCCACCCGGCCATCGGCGGTGATGATCGCCGCCGCCATGCCGGCTTCGGCCTCCGCGAGTGTGACCGTCACTGCGCGCGACGCCCGTCCCTGGCGGATCAAAGCGCGTGTGTGCTTGGTGTTTTGATGCACCTGCAGAGCAAGGTAGATTAGCGACGCCGTGACGGCGATACCACTGAGGAATGTCGAAAGGTTGGCGAGGTCGGACAGGGTCATTGTGCATCCAGTTGCTGAGTGGCGGGCAGTCGCGTTAGACTAACCGGAATTCATCCCTTTCAGGAAGGAACGACATGGCGGCGCTCGCATACCCCAAAAAGACTCGCGAGTTTCAGAACCATCATTTCGACTCGACCATCTGGAACGACTTCAAGTTCCGCGACGACGACATCATCATTTCGACCTATGCGAAATCCGGCACAACCTGGACGCAGCAGATGCTCGCGCAGATGATGTTCGGGCCCGATCCCGATTTGGCGGTCGCGGAGATGTCGCCGTGGCTGGACCTGCGCGTGCCGCCCAAAGAGGTGAAGCTTCCCATGGTCGAAGCGCAAACGCACCGCCGGTTCATCAAGACTCATTTGCCGGTCGATGCGCTGGTGTTTTCACCCAAGGCGAAATACATCTATATTGGCCGCGACGGGCGCGATGTGGTGTGGAGCATCTATAACCATCACGTTAATGCAAACGCGCTTTGGTATCAGGCGCTGAACGACACGCCCGGCCGCATCGGGCCGCCGATCGGCAAGCCGCCGGCCGACATACGTCAATACTTCCTTGATTGGATGGAGCGCGACGGGCATCCGTTCTGGCCGTTCTGGGATAACATCCGCACCTGGTGGGCGATCCGTGACCTGCCCAATGTGATGTTTGTGCATTTCACGGAAATGAAGCGCGATTTGCCGGGCACGATGCGGGCGATGGCGAAGTTTCTCGACATTCCGGTTGCGCCCGCAAGCTGGTCCCGTATTCTTGAATATTGCTCGTTCGACTGGATGAAGGCGAACGCGACAAAAAGTGTGCCCTTGGGCGGCGCGTTCTGGGATGCGGGCGCGCAAGTGTTCATCAACAAGGGTGTCAACGGGCGCTGGCACGATACGCTGACGCCGGGCGACGTTACGGCCTATGAAGCGCGGGCCCACGCTGAGCTTGGCGAAGACTGCGCCGATTGGTTGGCAACAGGAAAACTGAGCGGCCATGAGCGATGAGTTGAGTGCGCTGATCGAGCGCGCCTCACGTATCGCCGTATTCACGGGCGCGGGTATATCTACTGAGTCCGGCATTCCGGACTTTCGCAGTCCCGGTGGTATCTGGAGCAAAAACCGCATCATCTATTTTGATGAATTCGTGCGCTCGCGTGAGGCTCGTGTCGAGGCTTGGACGCGCCTTTTCGCTGGACGCGAGACCTTGAAGCGGGCGACACCCAATGTCGGCCATCGTGCGATTTCGCGGCTGGTCGAACTTGGGAAAGTCACTGATGTGATTACGCAGAATATTGATGGCCTGCACCAGGCATCGGGCGTTCCGGCCGGCAAAGTGATCGAAGTCCATGGCAATGCTACATACGCCAAATGCCTTGAATGCGGCACGCGCCACGAATTCGATGAGATCGAGGCGGATTTCAAAGCGACCGGCGAACCGCCGGCTTGCAAACTCTGCGGCGGCATTGTGAAATCGGCCACCATTTCGTTCGGGCAACCCATGCCTGAAGGCGAAATGGACCTGGCAGGGCGGGCGGCTTTGGCTTGCGACCTGTTTATGGCCATCGGCTCGTCGCTGGTGGTCTATCCGGCGGCGGGCTTACCAATCGATGCCAAACGCAACGGCGCGAAACTCGTGATCCTCAACCGTGATCCGACTGAACTGGATCACCTCGCCGATAAGGTGATAAACGCTGAAATCGGGCCGACTTTGGCCAAGATTGTGGGAGTAAATTAACCGGGCTTTGCCACACTGCGCCCCTCGTGCTACTCCCGCGCTCAAGACTGACAAACCAAGGATACTCAGCCTATGGCTTCGCGTTTCACCCTCGACAAAGACGAAGATACCAAGATCCCCGAGCCCCCACCGTTCACGGCGATCTCACAGGCGCTGTTCAAATCGCGCACGGTTATGATCTTTGGTGAAGTCGATACAAAAATGGCCGAGCGGGTGACCGCTAATCTTTTGGCCCTCATGGCCGATGACCCGGACAAGGACATCAAAATCGTCATTCATTCGCCGGGAGGTCACGTCGAATCCGGCGATACCATCCACGACATGGTCAAGGCGCTGCGCCCACGCGTGAAAATGATCGGCACGGGCTGGGTGGCTTCGGCCGGAACTCACATCTATCTCGGCGCCGATCGCGCGCATCGCTTTTGCCTGCCCAACACCCGCTTCATGGTCCACCAGCCCGCCGGTGGCATCCGCGGCACGGCCTCGGATATTCAGATTGAAGCGGAGGAAATATTGAAAGCCCTGGATCGCATCAACCGCACCATCGCTGATGAAACCGGTCAGCCGCTGTCCAAGGTCAAAGACGACACCGACCGCAATTTCTGGATGTCGGCCGAGGAAGCCAAAGCCTACGGCCTCGTCAGCCGCATCATTGAGCGGATCGATATGGCGTAAGCGCGGTGGTCACACCTTGGTGGCAAGCTGCCGTCATCTATCAAATATACCCGCGCTCGTTCTGTGACTCGAATGGCGACGGTATCGGCGATCTGAAGGGCATTGAGTCCAAACTGGACTACATTGCCTCGCTTGGCGTCGATGCCATTTGGTTGTCGCCCGTCCACCCATCGCCCAATCGCGACTTCGGTTATGACGTTTCGGATTTCAACGGTATCGCGCCGGAGTTCGGCGCGATGGAGGACTTCGAACGCCTGATCACAGAGGCGCACCGCCGCAACCTCAAAGTCATCATGGACGAGGTGCTGAGCCACACCAGCGATCAACATGCGTGGTTTCTGGAAAGTCTGAAATCGCGCAGCAACGACAAGTCGGACTGGTACGTCTGGGCCGATCCGCGCGAAGACGGCACGCCGCCGAACAATTGGCTCAGCGTCTTCGGCGGCCCTGCGTGGTCGTATCATCCGTTGCGCCGCCAATACTATTTCCACAAATTCCTCAAGCAACAACCGAAGCTCAATCTCTACAATCGCGACGCCCGCACTGCCGCGATTGATGTTTTGAAGTTCTGGCTTGATCGCGGCGTTGACGGCTTTCGCCTTGATGTCGCCAACTCGTACTTGCACGATGCGGAACTGCGCGACAATCCGGCTGTGCCGATGGCCGAGCGTACGGCGCATCACTGGGCGCATGCGCCAAACCTGCAGCGCCGTATCCGCGACAGCAACCTGCCGGAGAATCGGGAAGTCCTCGACGAAATCCGAGCCGCCGTCGACGGCTACAAAGACCGCTTCGTCTTCGGTGAATTCTCGGAGGAGCCGGGGTTGCTCAGCCACTTCGCCGGCGCCACGCACGGCCTTCACACCGGCTACACCTTCACCTTCCTCGAAGACCGCTCGTTCAAACCGCAAGTTTTTGCCGAGCACTATCAATTCCTGAACGCCATCGAAGGCCTTTGGCCTTGCGCCACGTTTTCAAATCACGATGTCACCAGAACCGTGACACGATATGGCCGCACGATGGAGGCCGATCCTGCGCTCGCCAAACTGGCGCTGACGCTGCTGATGACATTGAAGGGTACGGTCCTGCTGTTCCAGGGAGAAGAGCTGGGCTTGCCCGATGGTCCGATCGAGCGTCATCAAATTCACGATCCTGTCGGCGAACTCTATTTCCCCTACTCCAAAGGCCGCGATCCCTGCCGCACGCCAATGCCCTGGGTTGCAGGCAAGCCCAACATTGGCTTCAGTTACGGCGAGCCATGGCTGCCGATGGCCCCTGCCCACAAGGCGCTGGCCGCCGCTGGACAGGAACAAGACAAAGACTCGGTGCTCTGGTTCGCGCGCAATCTGATGGCCATTCGAAGTGCGAACCGAGTCTTGCAGGTTGGCGACCTGAAGATTGTCGAAGCGAGTGAAAAAATCTTGGCATTTGAGCGAATCTTAGAAGATGCACGCGTGAGAATTGTATTAAACCTTTCGAAGTTTGACGCAATTTTTGAGGGCCTAGAAATCTATGATCGACATCGAGAGATATTGACCGTGGGCACTGTTAACATGAGCCAGAACGAGGTAAAGCTAGCGCCGTTGTCAGCGCTGATTTTACATTTGCGCTAAGGCGGAGACCGAAAATGCGAATCAACATACTGGTACTGACTGCGGCGATGCTGCTTCAAGTGCTGAGCACAAGCAACGCGCCCGCGTGCGGGTGCATGGATATTACATTCTACCAAAATGTAATTTATGTAGAGATAGAGACCGATGCAGATTTGGTGCCGTTGTTTGAGATGTCTGAGAAAATTCTTGTCCAACTAAGCTCTCCCATTACTGCGGATACGGAACTGCAGAGTTTTCCCGTCGAAAGTTCTGGCGATTTGGCGGTTGAAAGCCCTGATTCGGTTGCATCAGCCTCTTTCGCTTTGACAAACGGTGCTTACGAGCCTCTCGTAACTCTCGCGGGACGACTTGAAAGATATCGACACTAACGGCGCAGGCCATGTGCCTCTAATGCCAGCCGCCAACGGTGCACGCAACACGCAAGGCTTTGCTTGGGAGCGTGTCGAATTCGATAGTGAAGTTCGAATGCTTGTCACGGGCATGATTCGCGCTCGATTCGACTGTGATGGAAACTTTGTTGGTATTGTCGAGTATCATGTACCTAGCTAAGCGCGCCCAAATTTTCGTATTCGGCCCTTACGCCATTATCATTACGTTGATGTACGTCTTCCAGCGCGACATGATGAATTTTCCGGATCCGATCCGTCACGTCCCGCCTTCGCACTACGCCATGCTTGCGGGGGTCCAGGAAATTGAACCGAAGACGCTCGACGGTCTCAGGGTCTTGGCCTGGTATGCGC
>JANOFD010000620.1:0-10947 GCA_031413455.1 Rhodobiaceae bacterium | reverse complement strand
GAACGCGATTTGGATCAAGGGCTCGCCTGAACGCATGGCCCGATTGAAAGCGCAAATTGCCCTGATTGACGTACCGGTCGATAGCGTGATTCTGGAGACGCAATTTGTCGAACTGACCGAAGTCGGCGCACGCAATGTGGGGATCGATTTTAACAACGCCAGTGGCCAGATTGCGGTTGGTACGGTGCAGGCAGGGCAATTCATTCCATTCGGTTTCGATCAAAAGCGTCTGGACAGTGTCTCGCTGCAGGCCGCCATTTATGCCCAAGTACAATCTGGTGAGGGCCGGATCGTTTCCAAGCCGCGCATTGCGGCACAGAGTGGTTCAACAGCCAAGATCATTACAGGTGACGCCCTGCCGATCCTGACCGCCATTACGTTGTCCGGTGTCAACGGTGTGTCGCAACAGGTGCAGTATGTGAATGTCGGGGTGACGCTGCAGATTGCACCCCGAGTCAGTCCGGATGGCTACGTGAGTTCGCACATTTATGCGGTGGTCTCGAGCGTGACAGGTTTTTCCCAAGGCTACCCCACTATCAGCCAGCGTGAGGCGGAAACCTCGGCCTCAGTCCGCGATGGCGAATCCTTTGTTATTGGTGGCCTGACGCAGGAGAATAAAATCGGCTCCGACTCCAAGATTCCGATCCTGGGCGATATACCGCTTATTGGCGAATTGTTCAGCCTGGAGAAATCCACCAACTCCAAGACCGAGCTTTATATCGTCATCACTCCGCACATCGTCCGCCACCGCCGGTTTGAAGATCAAGGGAGCAGTGTGCCAACCGGTGCAAATTCCAATCCCCCGGAATCGGCGCCGCCAATTTCCCCGGCAGCTGAGTCCAATACGGACGCTCCGAAAACTGAATAAACGGCGCGCCGTCTCACATACGTACCCCCTATATATGGGAGGCATCTGGCGTTCCGGCGGCAGAATTACGAGGAGTTCTCTTCATACCCACCGTTCAGACCGTTCGGGTCACCTTGGGTTGATTGACCTTTTTGGAAGGGCTGTTAGCCTTACGTCATAAACCAAGCCGAATGGGGGCGACTTAAAATAAGCCGGCTGAAGGTCTCCCTGAAGTGATCAGGATCCCGTCAGGGATCGTATGACATTATCCAAAAGAAGGATCATTGAACGTGAAAATCTTGAAAGCATTTTCTGGAAAGCGTCGCTTGATGTTGAGTGCCGCAGTTGCTGCGCCGTTGCTCGCTATGGCAGTGCCGGCGTTCGCGATACATGCCTGGAGCAATTACCACTGGAAGCGGACCACAGCAGAGCTGACCATTCCGGTTGGCGACAATGTAACTGCCGTCTGGGATGCCTACCTCGTTGGCGCGGTGAATGACTGGAACCAATCGACGGTGATTCAGTCGCCTCTCGTGGCGGGACGCAGCAACAATAATTGCCGCGCTGTTGCGGGCACGATTCAAGTCTGCAACAGAGCCTATGGCCAAAACGGCTGGCTGGGTATCGCCACCATATCGCTGTCCGGTGGACATATTTCGCAGGGTACAACCAAGCTCAACGACACGTATTTCAACACGGCGCAGTATAACACGCCAAGTTGGCGCGCACTGGTAACCTGTCAGGAAATTGGCCACGACTATGGCTTGGGCCATCAGGACGAAGACTTTAATACGGACAGCACCACTTCCTGCATGGACTACACCAGCCTTCCAGCAGGCAATGAGCATCCGAATTCTCATGATTATCAGCAATTGCTGAGCATCTATAACCACGTGGAAGCGGCGCTCAACGCACCTCAGGGTGCGCCCGTAGCTGACGTGGGCGATCCGCCGGCGGAATGGGGCCGGGCCATTCACTTTACCCGCGATGGCCGTCCTGATCAGTTCGAGCGCATAGATGGGCCGGGCCGCAAGACCATCACCCATGTGTTTTGGGCGCTTGGTGAAGGGCCACGCGGCCGCTGAAGCCGCTTAACCTGATGAAAGATGCGAGCGGAGTCCGGTTTTTCCGGGCTCCGTTTTTTTTAAATAAGGGCGAGAGACGTACTCTTGACCTGCTTATGGCGGGTTTGGTTGGCTGTCTGCTTTTGCGCCGTAGCTGACTCCAAGCCCTGCTCTCACGTCGTTTTGGATGCCGTAGGGAGCGATGGGATAGCGCAAGCCGTTTTAGGCGACCGCCTTCATGCCTTCTATGGCGATGCGCAGGTGTGCGGGCGAAAGTGCCATCAACATTTCCTCATCGGGGACACCACCGTAGCGGCGTTCGGCGAAGCAGGGCAGAGAGAGGCTGGGCTCTCCGGTTTTGAGGGCGCGGCCCCAGCTATCGGCGCAGGCGGTTTCGCCCACGACGCTCCAGTCGAAGCGCTTGTAGTTGCGGTACTGCAGGCCGTTGATGAGGATGATCATTTGGCCGGGCGTGGCGTAGACGAGGCAGATGTCGGGCGGATCAAGTTTGCCTGCGGCAAGCGGGGAGACGGCCATGGCTTTGAATTTGCCGAAGGGCACGACGGCGAGTGCCTCTTGCCGGGCGCGGGCGGAGGCTGCATCTTCGTGCCAGACGCCGACGTAGGATTTGCCGCTCAGCCATTCGTCGTCTTGCGCTGTCAGGCCGATGACGGCGCGACATTGTGCGCCGGCCAAGTCTGCGGCGGTGATGCCGACGGTCCAGTTCAAGCGCGAAGCCATGGAGACGATCTGGTCGGTGGTGTGAACGGCTTTGGGGCGGCGGATGCGCGGGATGGCTTCCATGTCTTCGGTGCGCTCAAACATTTTCATACCGATGACGGTGGTCTTGAGTCGCAGCAGGGCATTCAAATCGTCGACCAAGGTCTGATAGTTGGTTGGTTGATCAGGCACGGGCGGACCTCGCGATTGGGTAAAGCATGTAGAATTCTAACGGGTCACGCAGGCGTGAGCGAGCGCTTGATGGACGATCAGGATGAAGGCCGCTAGGTTGGGACCGAACAGACGGGTTTGGATATGCAAAGATTTCTGGTTTCAGCGGCCATCGCGCTCAGTTTGGTGGCGTGTGTGTCCGTGACGGTGGCGGAAGACGATCCGAATTTGTGGCTTGAGGACGTGCACGGCGAGAGGGCGCTGGCCTGGGTTGCGAGCGAGAACGCCAAGACGCTAGCGCGACTTGAGGGCGACAAGCGCTATGCGGCGTACCGCGCCCAAGCGCTGGCGATTTTCACGGCGAAAGACCGGATCGCTCTTCCGGAGTTCCGTGCTGACGGCGTCGATAATGTTTGGCAGGATGAGGCGCATCCGCACGGGGTGTGGCGGCACGCGTCGTTGAAGTCATACCGATCTGGCCGGGCGCGTTGGCAGACATTGCTCGACCTGGATGCGTTGTCGAAGGCCGAAGGGCGGAACTGGTTTCTCAAGGGCGTGGATTGTCTGGCGCCGGAAGATCGCCTGTGTCTGGTGCTTTTGTCGGATGGCGGCGGGGACGCAGTTGAGGTCCGCGAGTTCGACACCGTGTCAAAGGCGTTTGCCAAAGGCGGTTTTCAACTTGATCGCGCCAAGCAGACGGTTGAGTGGGTGGACAGGGACACTTTAATTGTCGCCCGGGCGTTGAGCGAGGCCGATGCGACAGAGTCGGGTTATCCTTTTGTGCTCAGGATGCTGAAGCGCGGCGGCGCGATTGAAACGGCGCAGGTGGTTTTTCGTGGGGATCGCAAGGATACGGTGGTTTCGCCACGCGTGTTGCGCGATGCGAACGGGAAGCTCGTAGCAACGCTGGCCGAGCGGCGGGTGGGGTTCTTTGAGGCCGAGTTCTATTTGCTGGATGGAGAGCGGCCAGTCAAGTTACCGCTGCCGCAGCATACGGCGCTGCGTACATTTGCCGATGGGCAGTTGGTCTTCTCGTTCCAGACCGCTTGGAACGGGTATGAAGCCGGATCACTGGTTGCCATCGATTTAGCCGCCGTATCGCAGGATGCGGCCACTGCTGCAAAGGCATCAAGTCTTATTGTCAAGCCCGGACCGTCGCAAACGATTGATGCGGTGAATTCTACGCGTGATCGCATTGTGTTGCAGATGCTTGATAATGTGAAGGGCGCTATCGAGATTTATGCGCGCAAGGGTGGAAGGTGGACGGGATCACGGCTGACCCTGCCCACGCATTCAAACCTGGTGGTGCGGGCGGCGCAAAAGTCCGGTTCGCTGCTGTTCGTGACGTCGGAGAGTTTTCTGGCACCGACGCGGCTTTGGGCTGCTGATGCGATCAGCGGTGGCGTTACGAAGGTTGCTACGATGCCGGCCCAATTCAAAGCGGGTGCGCATATCGTCGAGCAGTATTGGGCGACGTCCAAGGATGGAACGAAGATTCCCTATTTCCTGGTTCGGGCAAAGAAGGCCAAGGCCAATGGTCAAACGCCGACATTGTTGTTCGGCTATGGCGGATTCCAGCTGTCAAAGCCGCCGGCCTATATGCCGGAGATGGGGAAGCTGTGGCTGGAACGCGGTGGCGCCTTTGTGACGGCCAATATTCGTGGTGGCGGTGAGTTCGGACCTGCGTGGCACCAGTCGGCCTTGCGCGAAAACCGGCAACGGGCGTTCGATGATTTTGCGGCGGTAGGAGAGGATCTGATTGCGCGCAAAATCACAAGCCCGCGGCGGCTTGGAATTTATGGGCGATCAAATGGTGGCGTGCTGATGACGGTGTCGATGACGCAGCGTCCGGATTTGTTCAACGCAGTTGTGGTTGAGAGTCCGCTGGTCGATATGCTGCGCTATCATAAATTGCCGGCTGGCGCGTCCTGGGTGGCGGAGTACGGCAATCCGGATGTGGCGGGAGACCGGGCGTTTTTATCTCAGTACTCGGCCTATCAAAAATTGCGCCCGGGCGTGAAGTATCCGGAACCCTACATTACGACCAACACGGAAGATGATCGTGTGCATCCGGGGCACGCCCGGAAGTTTGCGGCGAGGTTATCGCAATTGGGCGCGCCGTACTTGTATTTCGAGAACACGTTCGGCGGGCACTCGAACGATGCCGATCCTGCGATCAATGCCAAGCGTTGGGCGCGGCACTATGTGTATCTGTCGCAGAAGTTGATGGACTAGGCGCCGCGTAATCCCAAGCCGTCGATGCGCCGCATCACTGCGGGATCGAGCGGTCCTTGGGCTTCGGCGTCGAGGCATTGTGTGAGTTCTTCCCGATTTTTTACGCCGAGGATGACAGTGTCGACGCCGGGCATGGAGAGCGCGTAGCGATGGGCGATCAGTGCCGGGTCTTCGCCGATTTCGCGGCATAGCGCGCGGTAGGGGGCGGCGATGGCGAAGTCGCGGGCCTCGGCGTGTTCGGGAGGCAGGGCGCGGTCGATGGCCGAGGTCAGCGCACCGGCCTGTACGGCGCGGATGCCCATGACGCCGATGCTGTTGTCGACTGCGGTTTGAATGATGGCGCGTGGTTCGGCGCTTTGGGAAAAGTTGCGCATGCCGCCGACACTGTCGAGGAGATTGGTGATGGCTTGAACCGCTGCGGGCCGCGTCGTGTGCTGCAAAGCCTTGATGATTGTGCGCGGCACGCCAGTCCCGGTGATGCCCCAATGTTTGATCTTGCCTTGAGCCTTCAGTTTTTCCATCGTTGGAACAAAATGCTCAATGTAGGTCGACCAGCTTGTGGCGAAGACATTTTGCCGGTCGGGTCTGACCGCGTAGACGTAGTCATCGTCGCAAATATTTGTGTGTAGAAAAAACAGTTCGATGTGGTCGATGCGCATGGCGCTCAGGCTTGCGTCGAGCGACTTAGTCAGCTTTGCTTCGACATCGGCCGGTGGCGGCGAGCCCAAGCGGCATTTGCTGGTAATTTTCACATCGACGGGAAGTTTGCCGCCAAAGGTCTCGCCGATGATCGATTCACAGTTGCGGTACAACGGCGCGGTATCGAGCAGCGTGATGCCGTGATCGATCGCGAGGCGAATGGTTGCCATCGCTTCGTCGCGGCTGGTTTCACCCCAGCCCTGGCCGATGCCGCCACCACCCAGGGTCAGGCGGCTGATATTTTTGAAGGGTCCGAGTGGTACGGTTTTCATGGGGTCACTTCTTGGGTAGCAGACCCATCTGGTTTGCCACCAGACGATCGGCCATGCGCTTGGGGAGGTTGTTCAGCATGAAATTCATCAACGGACCGGGCGTTACGACATAACGGACTTTTGGCCGCGCGGTGGTCAATGCATGCAAAATTTTGCGGCCCAGAAATTCGGGCTTCAATCCGCGTTTGCCTTCCCTGGCCGCAAAGGCGCGCAGTTTGTCGAGGGGGCCTGCGTAGGGCGTCTTTGCGTAAGGGGTGATATCGACTTGCTCGCCCTTGTCCCAAATGGCGGTGGCGACGGCGCCGGGGGCGATGGAGATGACGTCGATGCCGAACAGCATGAGCTCGCGACGCAGGCCTTCGGTCATGCCTTCGATGCCGAATTTAGAGACGTTGTAAGGCGTGATCATCGGGATGGCATTGCGGCCACCAATGGATGAAATATTGATGATGCGGCCGGGCGGACCTGTCAGACTGTCATCGACGCCGAGCAGGGGGGCGAAGGCCTGGGTGGAAATAAAGACGCCGGTGAGGTTGACTTCGATCTGTGTGCGGAACTGCTCGAGCGGCATGTAGAGCATGGGCCCGACGACGGAGATGCCTGCGTTGTTGACCAGGCCGAACAGCTTGTGCCCGCCGAGACCGGCGCGGACGGCGACGGCTGCAGCCTTGACCGCTTTTTCGTCGAGGACGTCGAATATCAGAGGGATAAAATTAGCGCCGAATTCGCTTTGCAGGCGCTTTGCATCGGCCTCCTTGCGGACGCTGCCGAAGACTTTGTACCCGGCTGCGGTGAGGACTTTGGCGGCTCCCCAGCCGATTCCGGTGGAAACGCCTGTAATAACAATGGATTTTTGCGGGTCGGTCATGGATGGCTCCTGATTGTGGAAATCTATAGCGCATGGAGTGGCACATACAACGGGAACAACTGGCGGAGTTGATCGTTACTAAGTAGGCCCCGCCGGTGGCGTAACCCATTCATCGAGTGTTCAGGTGGCGGTCCGTATTGGGGAAGTCGATAACGATAGGAGAGGATTAGACCATGTTTCGAACTTTAGCTTCTTTGTCTGTGTCACTCGTTGCGGCCGCGTTTCTGATGGTAGCGCCGGTTTCCGCAGAACCGCAATTCTCGCGGGCGCCGGGAGAATTTACTCCCGTAAATCACAACAACAACAACGACCGGGTTTGTTGCAAACGCGGCAACAGCGATTGGTGGTCTACGCGCAACGCGTGCCAGTGGGCGGGCGGACATGCGACGGAAAATCGCCGGTGCCGGAATGATGATCGCTGGGACGGTGACAATCGATGGAACGATGATGGCCGAAACGACGGGCGCTGGAATGAGCGCACATGCTGTCGGCGCGACGAGCGTCAAGGGTATCGCATATTCTGGTCGACGGTCGGAGAGTGCCACAGGTCGGGTGGAGAAGGTCAGACCAACAAAACTTGTAGAAAATACGGTGGGTTCCACAACTACCCGGGCCGGGGAAATGGTCAGGGAAATGGCTGGGGAAATGGCTGGGACCAGGGCCAGAACCCGGCTGAGCGCGTTTGTTGCATACGCAATGGGCAAGTCTGGTGGTCGAATCGCGCTGAGTGTCACCGGTCGTCGGGGCAAGCGACTGCGAATAGTGTCTGCCGCCGGTAAGTAGTCCGGAAGTTTGTGATGGCCGCCCATTGGACCACGGACCACGGGCGGCCATTTTTTTGAGGTGCCGGTCAGAATTTTCCCTTCACACCCGCGTAGGCCGCCAGCCCAGGTGATGCGAAGGAGAATACTTCTTCGTATCTTTCGTCGAGCAGATTTTCGACGCGGCCAAACACCTCCAGAGTTTCCGTCACTCTGTACGAAGCGTTCAAGTTGACGAGGGTGAACGCGTTCAGGGTGACGAAGTCTTGCGGCGTTGCGAAGATGAATTCGTTGTCCTGTTGCTCACCGTTGTAGCGCAGGCTGAGTGTGGCTGAGCCGCGCTCCAGAAAGCGATAGGTGAGGTTGAGCGACGCAATATGGGGTGGGCGGCGGACTTCTTCCTGGCCTGCCTCTTGCGCGTCGAGATAGGTGTAGGCGGCGTTGAGCGACCAGTCCTCGAGTGCGGCGTCCAGGGTGAACTCAATGCCTTGGCGTTCGCTTTGGCTGGTGCGGTTCCTGGGGGTCGAGACAAAGCCCGGCAGGAAGGCGGTGAAGATTTCGTCTTCCAGGGTTGCCTGGAAGTACGTCAGCGTCAATTTCGTAGTGTTGTTCCAGAGCTGTTGATCGATGCCCACGTCCCAGCCAACCGATTTTTCCGGTTTGAGATCCGGGTTGCCGATGAATGATCCGGGGTCGAAGCCGAAGAGTTCGAAGTTGGTTGGATTCTTGACGCCTGATCCCGCTGTTGCCCGCAGGCGCGTGGCGTCGATGCGGTAGCTGGCCTGCAAGCGATAGGTGCTGGCGTCTTGGAAGTTTTCGTTCTGGTCGTGGCGGAATGCTGCTCCGGCATTGAAGTCAGCGATTTCCAGATCGTAGTTGGCGACGAAACCTGTGGTTACAAGTTCGCGCATGTCGTTGATGGGTGATGGCGCGCCCAGGGCCAAGTTTTGGTAGGTTTCGCGTTTCCAATCCACGGCGCCGGTCAGCCGATGCGATGCGGCGGCGGTTTTGAAATCCAGTGCCGACACCAGGCTGACCTTGTTGCGATCACCAGCGGTGAAGAACGACGCAAATCCGCCCGAGAAGTTGTGGCGTTCGGTATCGGCAAAAGCGTAACTCAGCTTTGTTTGCCAAGCATCATTCCAACCCGCTATTTCGGCTTGGATGTTGCCATAGAGTTGCTTCGTGTCCGAAGTTTCGTCGCCGTCGATCGCGAAGCCTTGCGTGGGTGAGAAGAAGTCGAAGTCTTGCGGGTCGCCATCGGCATCGGTTTCGACGTAGCGCAGGAAGCCACGCAGTTCGATGTTGGTGGCAGGACGAAGTCCAGCGTTGACAAAGAACGATGTGTCGCTTGCGCCGTCGTCTTCATTGCCGAAGCGCGAATTGTTGGTGCCACCCGTCACGTGGCGGGAGGTGCTGGCGAAGACGTCGAAGGTGTCATCGCCGTATGAAGCGTTTCCGCCGGTCATCCAGGTAGTAAAAGAGCCTGCTTCGGCCAAGGCCTCGAACGCCAATTCTCCCTTGCCGCGTCGCGGAATAATGTTGACGACACCGCCGATGGCGTCCGAGCCATACAAGGCGCTTTGACTGCCGCGCAGAATTTCGATGTGTTCGATATCGGTGGCAAGCAGGCCAGAGAAGTCGAATTCACCCTGGAAAGGATCGCTGATCTCGGCGCCGTCCAGCAGCACCAGGGTGTGATTGCCCTCGCTGCCGCGCATGCGGATTTGGGTTGAACCACCTGCACCGCCTGTACGGTTGACGGCGACGCCCGGTGCATCACGCAGGACATCGGAAACGTAGCGGGTTTGGCGTTCGTCGAGTTGCTGTTTGCTGATGACCGTGACAGCGGTGCCCAACTTATCTTCCGGAACGGCGCCGATGCGATTGCCGGTGACGATGATTTTTTCGACCGGGACTTTCTCTACCGGATCGGCGGCAAAAGCGGTTGACGCTACAAATACGAGCGAAGTTGTTGCAAGCAAGATGCGTTTCATGTGGTGGCCCTCCCCAAGACCTATGACTGGACCCGCCTATCCCCGGTCGGCGCGCCCATGAACGTGAACGCACCGAAAAGGTGCGCTTCGCACACGCCACCACACCGGAGGGATCCGTCTCGCAAACGCCCACCGCGCCTTCGAGGGGTGACTTACGTGGCAGGTCTCCTGGCTACGCGACACTTCATCCAGCCGCCTTCCCGATCAATCGATCAGTGGCATTTGTAGCCGGTGCATCGTCGCTTACAGTTGCGGGGGCAGCGCCAGTTTCTCACTGGCTTCCCTTGACCAACGTAACGCCCGAACGATGCGCACTTAGCCACGGCAAGGTCAACTAACCGAAAGGGGGAGCGTCAAAACGCGCTATGCTCACGCGGCAGGCGAATCTGTGGAGGTGTGTTCCCGTGACTCTTTCGAAACAATTTCAGCGATTTCGCTGGCTGATCGCCGGTGCCGTACATAAAGCCGTTGATGCAGGTGTCAGTGACCGGTTGTCGGTCTCGTTTCGTGAGACTGAGCGCACGGGCTTGATGCTGGCCTCAGCGGTGCGGGCTGCCATTGTTGTGACGATGATATTGGTATTTGCGGCGACAGGCGCGTTTGTTGGCGATGGCTATGTGGTATTGGTCTTGATGCCGCTTGGTATTGCCGCAATCGGGCTCTTGCAGTTTGAAACTCTGCGACGCTTGCCGCAACTCTCCTGGCCCAAATATTTATTCGTCGCGGCGGACTGTGCCTATCTGGCGGGATTTTTGATATTGCGTCACGATTTCGCCGCGGACTTGCCGCCGGTTACTTTGGCGGTAAAGGAAGGCGCGCTTTTGTTTTTTGTAGCCTATTTGATTCAAGGGGCATTCAGTTATTCGCCGCACTTTATTGCCTGGACCGGATTGTGCATTACGTTGAGTTGGGGCGCCGTTGTTGGCTTTGCGGTTGCCGAGCCCGGAACTTTTTTCGCATTGTACCCAACTGAGGAGACTTGGCGCCAGTACGGCGATCCGCACTACTTGCCGGTGATCAAGATCGTTTACGACTATGTGATCCTGCTGCTGCTCACGCTCGGGCTTGCGGTGGCAATCTGGAGGTCGCGGCAATTGGTGATGGCGGCCGCCGTGTCAGAGAAGGCGCGCGCTAACCTGGCGCGGCACTTCTCACCGAAGGTCCTTGACGAACTGAGCGCGCGTGAGTGTCGACCTGCTCGACGTGCTGCTCACTCGCCGTCGCCACTTCCGATCCTGCGTTCGAGTTCCTCAACGGCCGCCTTGAGCTCGCGGCTCCCCCACTGCGGATCGCATCCACGAGTGCAAGCAGCT
>JANOFD010000619.1:0-2316 GCA_031413455.1 Rhodobiaceae bacterium | reverse complement strand
CCATCTAGCATGATGGAGACAGATTTTCTTCACCCCTGGGAACCCGTCAGATTGGTCCTGTTTTTGGGGTCCACCTCATGGTTCGCACGAAGGTGGTTCCTTAGCGGGCTGTTGCTTTCATTCGGGGTTGTCACTGCGTGCACTTCCCCCCATCCCCTGCAGCCGCTAACGCGGCGCAGGGACTTCCCCCGCAAGCGGGGGCAGACACAAGATTCTCTCATCTGCCCCGCTTGCGGGGGAAGTGGCTGCGCACCGAAGGTGCTGCAGACGATGGGGGGACGCGTGATTAGTGCTTCTCGATGTAGTCGCGCAGGGCGGCAGCGTCGTTGGGCAGGGTGTCGTAGTTTTCGGGGGCGGTGAGGATCCAGCGCAATTGTTCTGGCAATTCCGGTTTGACGCCGGTTGCGATGTGGACGGCTTCGAGGAATTTTGCCGGGTGGGCGGTGGCCAGTGTCACCACATCTTCGGTTTCGGCGGCGATGCGGGTGGCGGTGAAGCCGACCGCCGTGTGGGGATCGAGCTGCAGGCCGGTTTGGCGGTGCACGATTTTCATCGTGGCGACGGTTTCGCTGTCGAGGACGCGGTTGGCTGAGAAGACGTCGCGCAATACCGCGTGGGCTGCCGGGTGCAGGCGCAGCGATCCGGTTTTGGCGAACCCATCCATCAGGGCGCGTACGATAGCGGGGTCGCGGCCGTTGGCTTCGAACAGCATGCGCTCGAAGTTGCTGGCCACCTGAATGTCCATGGCCGGGGACAGTGTGGCGTGCGTGGGGCCGCGCGCGTATTTGCCTTCGGCAATTGCGGTTGCAAGGCCGTCGTTGGCGTTGGTGGCCACGATAAGTTTGCCGATGGGGGCGCCAATTTTCTTGGCGACGAAGCCCGCGAAGGCGTTGCCAAAATTGCCTGAAGGGATGGAGAAATGCAGCTTGTCGCTCTGTTCCTTCTTCAGCGCCAGGCAGGCGGCGACGTAATAGGCCGATTGAACGGCGATGCGCACCCAGTTGATCGAGTTGATCGCGGCAAGGTGATGCCTGGCGGCAAAGGCCTGATCGGCGAAGAGTTGTTTGACGAGGCTTTGCGCGTCGTCAAAATTTCCCTCGATCGCGATATTGCGAACATTGGATGCGGTCGAGGTAGTCATCTGACGGCGCTGGACGTCGGAGATGCGGCCTTTGGGGTGAAGCACGATCAGATCGACATTCGACTGGCCCGCCAGTGCGGCGACGGCGGCGGCGCCCGTGTCGCCCGATGTCGCGGCGATAACGAGGGCGCGCGACTTGCGGCGGACCAGCGCCTCATTCATCAAGGGCGCCAAAATCTGCAGCGCGAAATCCTTGAAGGCCAGAGTCGGCCCGTGATAGAGCTCCATCAGCCAGCGGTGCGGGCCAAGTTCGCGCAAGGGGGCGATATTTTTGTCGCTGAACCTGGCGTGAGCCTCGCGCGTGGCGCGTTCGATGGAGCGGTTCCAGTCTGGCGCACCGGCAAACAGGGCCAGGATCGACCAGGTCAGCTGGGTGATGTCCATGCCCGGCGTGATGCGAAGGCGCGCCATGTCGATGCGCGGCCAGACGTCCGGCATATAGAGGCCGCCATCCGGGGCCGGGCCCGACAGCAATATTTCCTCAAACGACCGGGCGGCGGATTGACCGCGGGTGGAGATGTATCTCATGGGCGAAACTTAAGGCGTCCTTGAATGAAGTGGAAGCGCAAATAGATGACGATGAGCGCCAAAGCCAGACCATACCAGGTGATGGCGTAGCCCAGGTGATTGTCGGGGATGGTGGTGGTTGACGCCAGTGGTTCCGGGCCGCCGGGCTTGCGCGAAATGGCTTCGAAAATGAGCGGCGATTTGAGGGTGAGGCCAAGGGCTTTGGCGATGGCTACGCTGTCGCGGGCGTAGAATATGCGGCGAGCGGCATCGGGCGGCGGAGTGAAGGCGGACGGTTTGGCGGGGCGTTGCAGGACACCTTCGATTTCAATTTCGGTGGGCGGTTGGCCCTGCTTGCGGGTTTGCGGATCGCGCTGGCTCTGTGCCACCCAGCCGCGGTCGACCAGTATGGTGTCACCGGAAAATAGTTTGAAGGGCGTGATGATTTTGAAGCCCGATTGTGTGCGACCGCGGTCTGTGCGGGCGGCAAAGACATAGGCTTCGCGCGCGTGATCGAACTGGCCCACGGCTATGGCCTTTCGCAAGGCGGCGTAGTCGCCCGTGGGGAGCAGGATTTCGATGGGTGCCGGGGGTGCTGCCTGACGCGCGGCGATCTGGTCGAGAAGCAGATGCTTCTCCGCCCGGCGCTGCACTTGCCAGGTGCCGAG